>PEYN01000206.1 GCA_002774355.1 Candidatus Marinimicrobia bacterium CG08_land_8_20_14_0_20_45_22
AACAATATGGAAATAGCAATAATTCCAAAATTTATCATATATAATTTGACATCAGATAATGAAAACAGAATTCATCTCAATATTGCCTTGAGTAGTATGCTTATTTTTATATTTTTCATTTTCGTTGGGCATTTTGTTGGTGTTCTCAATGAATTGCCACATTTTTGCTTGTTCCAAAAGATATTTAGTATTCCTTGTCCGGGGTGCGGAATAGTAAGAAGCCTCATTGCAATTTCAGAATTTAACTTCGTTTCTTCTTGGCAGTATAATCCTGTTGGCATTTTTATAATGTTGTTCATACTTGTTCAAATACCATTAAGAATATTTGCGATTGCATTAAGAAATATAGGAGGTTTAATATGTTCGTTATCTAAGATTTTAAGTAATTTGATTGTAATTAGTTTATTATTAGTTTGGATGATAAGAGTAAGTTTACAAATTCTAAGATAGGAGGTGTTAAAATGGCACAACAACTTTCTTGTCCTAAATGTGGTGAGATGGCAACGAGGGGTGGGTTTAAAACATGGCAAATAATTGTGGCAATTTGTTTTTTCCCTATTGGTTTACTCGCTTTATTAGCTGATAGAGAACCTACAAAATGCCCTAAATGTGGTCATACTTGGCAAGTGTGAGATCGCAATCTGGCATCGCCTAACAGCGGATATGAGGTGAGCCCTCATCTCGGGGCTGACCGAATTTCACATTTCCACGATCGTTGCGCCAGTTCCCCCGCGATCGAAATTTTCGTAGTAATGTCGCTTGATGCCGGGATAAGTGCGGAGGATGTCACGAGTGACTTTCTGCAGAGCGCCGGTTCCCATTCCGTGGATGATCTGTACGGAATTGAGTCCGGCGAGCATCGCCTGATCGAGGAAGCGAATTAGCGCGCTTTCGGCTTCGTCAGCGCGCATTCCGCGGATGTCCAACCGCTGGGAAACAGCCGATTCCATCGTCGAAACGGAAACGTATTCGCGCTTTTTCGGATCGCGCGGCTTCGTCGGCTGAACCGAGGAGCGCGTCACCCAGATCGTCTTTCCGCCGACTTCCACGGAAATGCGGTTGTTCTGATCGGAGATCGCCGTGATTTGTCCCGGCTCGCCGAATCCGTCGATCCTGACCCACTTTCCGACGACGAGTTCGGATTTGGGAACGGATTTCTCCACCGGTTTGATCTGCTTTTTGCGGACGCGTGCCGTTTGGGCAATTTCTTCAACTGTATTTTTCGCCTGAAGAATCGTCTCTTTGGTTGCGCCCGCTTCGCGGATTTCTTTGATCGCGGCTTCGATCCGGCTACGCGATTCGGCGGCAATTATCTCAAGCCGCTCGGCGAGGTCTTTATCGGCGGTCGCCTGTTTTTGGCGAATCTCGGCATTTCTCGATTCGTATTCCGACATGAGCCGGTCGAGTTGATTCTGACGTCGAAGTAGATTTTCCCGCTCGTTTTCCACCCGATTCTTGGCGGTTTCCATTTCGATCAACAGGCGGTCGAGTCGCACATTCTCGTCGCCCATGAGTTCGTGAGCGCGTCGGATGACTTCAGTGGACAAACCGAGGCGTTTTGAAATTTCCAGCGCGTAACTCGAGCCGGGAAAGCCAAGTTTGATGCAAAATGTCGGCGTCAGCGATTTCGAGTCGAATTCCATCGCGGCGTTCAGCGCGTTCGGTGTCCGGTCGGCGAATGCTTTAAGCGCGTTGTGATGCGTCGTGACAATTGTAAAAGCCTGCTGGCGGATGAGCTCCTCTAAAACTGCCCGTCCAAGCGCGGCGCCTTCGACCGGCTCAGTTCCGGTTCCCAGTTCGTCGATAAGGATCAGGCTTTTATCCGTCGCTTTTTCGATGAACGATTTCAACTGCGAGACGTGCGAAGAAAAGGTAGAAAGATCGTTGTCAATGGACTGCTGATCGCCGATGTCGAAGAGAATCTCATCGAAAAATGGCAATCGCGAACCCTCATCAGCCGGGATGTGAAGTCCAGCCATCGCCATCTCGCTGAGCAAGCCGATGGTTTTCATCGCGACCGTTTTACCGCCGGCGTTCGGCCCGGTGATGATGACCGATTTGATATCCTGCCCAACGCTGAAATTTAGCGGAACTACCGGTTTGATCATCTGCAAAAGCGGATGACGCGCATCGATCAGATTGATGGCGCGATCGGTTCCCGAAATCATTACCGGATTGCATTTGAACTTCCGGGAAATCCGGGCGCAGGCGCGGTAAAAATCCAGGTCGGAAAGATGCTCGATATTCTGCGCCAGATCGGAAAAGAAGGGACGAATCGCGTTGGTCGCCGCCAGTAAAATCCGCTCAATCTCTTCTTTTTCTTCCTGCGCGAGTTCTTTAAGAACATTATTGATTTCGACCATTTCGAGCGGCTCCACATAAACCGTGGCGCCGGTCGCTGACGAACCGTGAATGATGCCGCTGATTCGCCGCTTGCATTCGGCTTTGAGAGGCAAAACGATCCTTCCTTCGCTGATTGTCGAATTTTCCTCATGAATCCAATTCTCGCGCTTCGCCAATTCCATAAACCGCGTCGTTTCCCGGCTCAACCGGTGCGAAGTCTGTTGAATTTCCTTCCGAATGCGCGCAAGGTTCGGGCTCGCGGAATCTTTTATCTCGCCGTTGTCCGTCAGGAGTCGGTTGATCATCTGAAGGATGTTTGGAAGCGGATAGATATTCTGAAACAGCGCGTCGAACGGCTTGAGCGCTTCCCGGTTCGTCTTGTAAAACCGAACCAGAACGGCTGTCCGGAAAATCTGCAATCGAATCCCCGCCAGAGTTTCAACATCGAATCGCGTCCCCTCGATGCGGCACCGTTTGAACTCATCGCGCAGATCGGCGAACGATTCCATTGGCAGTTCGTTTCCATCGTCGAGCAATTTCCTCAGCGATGTGATCCGGTTTTGTTTAGGAATGATCTGGCTAAAGTCGTCGAGCGGCCGAAGCGTGTCCGTTTTAGCCCGACCTGATTCCGAAACCGTTTCATCCGAGATCAGCGTGCAGATTCTCCCGAAACCGAGATTTTCCGGAGACTGTTTTTCTCTTCCGATACCTTCAGTCATGAATAGAAACGCATTGATCCTTTTTCAATTTGAAATTTGCTATTTGAAATCTTCACTTTTCAATCTTTGGAAGAACTGGTTTTTCTTCCAGAAAGAGCGTCTGACGGATTTTCGATCTCATGTGCGCCAGATCGTCTTCGAGATTGAACATTCGCGCCGTTCCTCTTTCAAAAGATTCAATGAACGGATAAGAAAACGATGTCGCATTGAATTTCGCGCCGATTCCCGCTTCCGGAAAAACCGACAGAATCCATATGAACATCGCTAAAATAATCAAGCCTTTTAGCACACCGAAAATGACCCCGACAGACCTGTCAAGTCCGGTAAGTTTGAACGAATGAATGATATTTTTCAGCAACATCGAAAGGATGATAAAAAACAAATAGACGACCAGAAAAACCAGCACAAAACCCACGACCGTCTGTGCGCCGCCAAGCGATTTGAGAACATTGCGCACCAAATCGGCGCCGACGTAATGAAACTTAGTTGCGACATAAACGGCGACGATAAAACCGACCAGTTTGATCACGCTTTCTACAACGTCTTTGCGCAGTCCGAAGAAAGCGGTGATTCCGATGACAACTATAACGATCAGATCGAAGAGATTTCCCATAATTCTGCCAAAAATTAAAAGATTATTTCATTTGACGCTGATGCTTATCGGAACGAATCACCGATCAGGACAATTTCGACCGAACCAGCGATTGCACTTCTTTGCCATCTGCACGCCCTTTGACTTTAGACATGGCAACCGACATCACTTTTCCCAAATCCTTGAGACCTTGCGCACCGGTTTCGGTAATCGTTTCGATGACGACTTTCTCAATTTCCTCGCGTGTCATTTCTTTCGGAAGATAACTCTGGATGATCTCGAGTTCCGCCGTTTCCTGAGCAACGAGATCGGCACGATTGCCTTTTGCGTACGCCTCGATCGAGTCGCGGCGCTGTTTTGCGGCGTTAGTTAGGACGCCAATCATTTCATCGGGCGAGAGCTCGTGTCGCGTGTCGATTTCTTGCTTTTTAATGGAGCCGCGAAGCAGTCGAACGACGTTTGTTTTGACTTCATCATGCGCTTTCATCGCAGTGACAAGGTCTTTTTGTAATTGCTCTTTTAAATTCATGTGATACCTCGAAAAATTATTCCCTCATTCCGATAACTGCCATCATTCGACCGCTTTGAATTCCGTCGTGCCGGTACGAATAAAACCGCTCCGGATCGCACATCGTGCAAAATCCGCAGTCATCAACGTTTTTAGGTAAAATCCCCGCATTTTCCAGCCGTGTGTGCACCGCTTTTGCCGCGTCTAAAAACAATCGTCCATCCCTCCGAAGCACTTCCAAATCGGAAAATTGGTTCGCAACGTCCGACTGAACTTCGTAGCAACATGAACGAATCGACGGACCGATGGCGATAAGCATTTTAGCCGCTTCGCAATGAAAACGAGCGGTCATCGTTTCGATTGTGTTTTCGATAACGCGGTTGGCGATTCCTTTCCAACCGGCGTGAACCGCCGCGACGACATTTTGCTTCGGCTCGAAAAGCAGGATTGGAACACAATCCGCCGTTTTTACGTTGAGAAAAACGCCCGGCGTTTTCGTCACTAACGCGTCGGTATCCGGAACTGAAACCGGTCGATCGATCACGACGACGTTTCCGCTGTGTATCTGGCCAGCGTGTGCGAGACAAGCGGTTGGAAAATCCAGCGCCGCACAAAAAATCTGTCGATTGGTTTCGATATTTTCCGAAATATCGCCGCTGTTCGTTCCAAGATTCAAGGAGTCGAACGGCTTTGGACTGACGCCGCCGGAGCGAGTACTAAATCCGTGAACGACCGACAAAAACGGCGTCAACAAATCCGATTGAATGATTTCGATGTTTTGATTAAAAGACGAAACGAACATGGCGGTCAGTTTTTCTTCACCGGCACGATGTTGCCGTTTTCAATGAAAGCGACGGGACGCACGACATCGTTTTCAAAGCCGAGAATGAACGCACAGGAATTGACGCGCGGACGGTTTCCCTGAAACGAAATTTTCCGCGAGATACCGGTATAAACCGGCATGTGAGCCAGATACGTTCTGACCGATTCGCGGGACAAATCGGCTCCTTTCATCCCGCCCAGAAGCGCCTTCATCGTGTCGTAACCATAAAGATCGAACCGACTCGGCGCCGAGCCAATGAGTTTTGTGTATTGTGCAGCGAATGTTTTGTATGTTTTCGATTCGACGTCGAAATAATAATCCGAAATGAATTTCAGTCGAGCGGCAACCTCACGGTTGCTTTTTAAAAAATTCTGATCGTACCAGTTCCCAGAGCCGAAGAATTGCGAATTGACGTTATAGTAATCCATCTGTGGAACAATCAGTTTTGTATCGCCGGATTGCGAAGGAAGCAGAATGCCGTCGATAGCATCAACCGGATATTGGATGGAATCGCGGTTGGGAATGTCAAATTCGGAAGAAGTCATTAATCCCGTCGAGATAAGCGCTTCCTTCGGCGTCAAATAATAGATCGTATCGGGCGTTAAGAATTCATACTTGTCTAAACGTTTGGTAATGAGCGTGATGTCCGTACGCCATCCGCCTTGTGCGCGCGTCAAGCGCATCAGTTGCGGTTCCGTTGTGCGAATCTTGTCGGCAAGCCGATCGCGCATGATCTCTTTACCAATTTGCCGAATGGATAACATCTGGCTTTTCAAAAGGTCGGGATCGCCGGAATACCATTGCTGAGTTAGGATTTTCCCGCCGGATTCGTCGATGGATTTACAAAAGGCGTCGGTGATTTCTTTGCCGAATTCATCCGCCGGCGAAAGTGTGGCGACATTTTTAACGCCGGTGACTTCCCACGCGTATTTGCCGAGAAAGCGTCCCATATTTTCAAAATCGAGATTCGCCTGAAAAACGTACGAACCCATCGACGTCAATCGGCTGGCAGTGGCGGTCGGCGTGATCATCGGAATCCGGCTCTGGTTGGCAACAACCGACATGGCGATGGCGTTTTCACTGGAAACCGGACCGAAAATTGCCAGTACACGCGGATTTTTCGCAAGAAATTGCGCCTGCCGGATGCTTTGCGCCATGTCGCTTCGATTATCCAAAACGATCGCGGAAATTTTTTTCCCGTTCTTTTGTCGAAACTGGTTCAGTGCGAACCGAACGCCTTTAAGGATTTGCGATCCAATATCCGCACGCGAGCCGCTCAACGGTAGAATCACGCCAACATAAAATTGATCATTCGGACGCAATTTCAAGTACTTTTCAGTTTCCTGAAGTTGCTGAGCAAGAATGGCATTCTCGAATATTTTCTCCGGCACAGAATCCATTTCTCGCTTGGCTAATTTATCATTACTATCGGCATAAAATTTTTCCGCCAATTTGAGCGTCAAAAAGACTTTTTTGAAATCGTCCGCTGTTGAATCCTTGAACGTTTTCAATTCCTCAATGGAAACGAGCAAATCCAGCACCGGGTCGATCGTCTGTTTGGTTTTGGCAATCAGAACAGGATCGTCGGAAGTTTTTAACACGTCGAGTAATTTGAAAATAGCACCGCCGGTTTTTTCATAACTGAGATCAATCTCCGCTAGCGTAAAACGGACATCGTCTAAATATTTGGAATCGGCAAAGCGTTTTTCGAAATCTTTCCCAAGCGCGATGCTGATTTCCGATTCGCCCAGCCGAAGATAGGTTTTGATCAGCATCATCTGAGTCGCAGACTGAAATCGGTTGCGCGATGCGGAAATCATAGAAATTTTCTGAAAAACCGTCAACGCATCAAAATATTTTTCCGTATTGTAAAAATTTATCCCTATTTGAAACAGGTTTCCCGTCGTGTCAGGTTCTTCGGCGCGTTCTTCTCCCCGCCACGACTTTGGGTTGCTTTGACCGAATGCCGATCCGATTGTCAGAATGGCTGATAGCAGGAAAATGCTAATTGTAGTCAAGCACGAGTTTGTAGAAATTTTCATTATTCCCATTCGATTGTTCCTGGCGGCTTTGACGTGATGTCGTACACCACACGATTGATACCGCGAACTTCATTCACGATACGATTTGCGACCAGACTGAGCAGATTGTCGGGAAGACGCGACCAATCGGCGGTCATAGCGTCGCTACTGTTGACCGAGCGAAGCGCAAGAACGTTTTCATACGTCCGCTGATCGCCCATGACGCCGACTGTTTTAACCGTTAGAAAAACGGCGAATGCCTGCCAAACTTTATCGTAAAATCCGGCGGCGCGGAGTTCTTCGATAAAAATTGCATCTGCCCGACGCAGGAGATCAAGTCGTTTCGGCGTGATTTCGCCGACGATGCGAACGCCCAAACCCGGCCCGGGAAAAGGATGACGATTTAAGATCAGTTCAGGAATTCCCAGTTCGCGCCCGATTTTTCTCACTTCATCCTTGAACAAATGATTGAACGGTTCGATTAGTTTGAGATTCATTTTTTTGGGCAAACCGCCGACATTATGGTGCGATTTGATGACTTGCGACGGACCGGCGACAGACCGGCTTTCGATGATGTCGGGATAGAGTGTTCCCTGCGCGAGAAATTTCAGGCTGGAATCGTGCGCCGCGAATTTTTCAAACGCGCGGATAAATTCTTTACCAATGATCTTGCGCTTCCGTTCGGGATCGATGACGCCGCGAAGTACTTTTAAAAATTGTCCAGAACAATTGATCGTTCGGATCGGCAAACCCATTTCTTCCTTCAACTGATGAACGACCCGCGTTTGCTCGTTCAGACGCAGAAGTCCATTGTTGATGAAAACGGGAACGCATTGTTTTCCGATCGCGCGATGCAAAAGCACGCCCATGACAGACGAATCGACGCCGCCGCTAAGCGCCATCAAAACGCGGTCAGAACCGACTTTTTCGCGAATCGCCTGCGTCGTTTCTTCGATAAAGCGTCCGGCGGTCCAGTTTGCACTTAGTTTCGCGACTTTGAAGAGATAATTACTGAGGATTCTCGTCCCTTCGGCGGTGTGAGCAACTTCCGGGTGGAACTGAATACCCAGCAGATTTCTATCTTGACGAACTAATGCGGCAGGCGCGCCGTTTGTCGATTTGGCGATGACGTCAAATCCTTCAGGGATCGAGTCCACATGATCGCCATGACTCATCCAGACCGATGTTGTTCGCGAAACGTCGTCAAAGAGCGGATGCGGTTTATCGATATGGATTTCCGCACGCCCGTATTCGCGGCGATTGTCGGAATGAACTCTGGCTCCGAAATGCCGCGAAATAAGCTGAAGACCATAGCAAATTCCGAGAACTGGCAGATTCATTTCCATAACATCGGAAGCAATTGTTGGCGCGGAATTTTCATAAACGCTGGAAGGACCGCCGCTGAAAATGAGCGCATCTACCTGATTGGCGACGATCTCTTTGGCGGAAACAGTCGGTAGAACAATTTCTGAGTAAACCGAAAGTTCACGAACTCGCCGTGCGATCAACTGCGTATATTGCGATCCAAAATCGACGATCCAAACTTTGCTGACGTGATTCACCGGCTTATATCCCAACGTCCCATGATTTGAGTTCATTTATAAATTCGTAATTCGTGAGGTCGTATTTGATTGGCGTGATAGAGATTTTATTCTTCTTAATAGCCTCGTCGTCCACATCATCGTCCGCCTGAACATCTTCTTTCTGGCCGTCCATCCAGTAATAAACACGTTTTCGTGGATCAATGCGTTTATCGAAACATTCCGCAAAATTCGCCATTCCCTGCCGCGTGATCTGAATACCTCTAATCTCCGATTTCGGAACATTTGGAACATTGATATTCAACAACGTTCTCTTCGGCAATCCTTTAGCGAGAACGGTTTTTGCTATCTTGATAGCGAAATCGGACGCCGTTTGGAAAATGGGATTCGAGCAGGTCGTCAGCGAAACGGCGATCGACGGAATTCCGAGAATCGTACCTTCCGTCGCGGCGGAGACCGTCCCGGAATAAATCACATTGATACCGGCATTCGATCCGAGATTGATGCCGGAAACGACCAGACTTGGGCGACGTTCCAGCAAGGCGCCAACGGCGATTTTTACACAATCGGCAGGCGTTCCGGAAACCGCAAAACCGCTCCATAAGCCGTTTTTATTAAAATCCACAACGCGGATCGGATCGCTCAATGTAATCGCGTGACCGACGGCGCTTCGTTCGCTGTCCGGCGCGACGACCACAACGTCGCCGATCTCTTTCATTGCCATCACGAGTGCATGAATTCCCGGCGCGGCAATGCCGTCGTCATTCGTTATCAGGATGTAGGGTTTGATTTCCATAGAAAAAATCCAGTAGTCGAAGAATCGTTTTCTTCAGTTCTGAGCGTTCGCAAATCATGTCTATAAAGCCCTTTTCCAGAAGGAATTCTGAACGCTGAAATCCTTCCGGCAATTCGTGCCCGATCGTCTGTTTGATGACGCGCGGACCGGCAAATCCGACAAACGCACCCGGTTCTGCTATGATGATATCGCCAAGCATCGAAAAACTCGCAGTCGTTCCACCTGCAGTCGGATCGGCAAGAACCGAAATGTAGAGACCACCGGCATCGTGAAATTGCGCCAGTTTCGCGCTGGTCTTTGCCATCTGCATAAGCGAAAGAATGCCTTCCTGCATCCGCGCACCGCCAGATTGTGAAACAATGATCAGCGGGACTTTCAATTCAATCGCTTTATCGATGGCGCGGGCAATCTTTTCCCCAACGACCGAACCCATCGATCCGCCGATAAATCGAAAATCCATCACGCAGATTACGATGGCGTGTTTTCCGATCATTCCCGTTCCGGTGATCACCGCTTCGTTGATGCCGGTGTCCGTGATCGCTTCCTTCAATTGCTCATCATAACGTTTGGAAGCCTTGAATTCCAGCGGATCTGTCGAGCAAATATCGGCGTTGAATTCCTCGAATTTCCCATTTAATAAAATTTGCAGATAATCGTAATACGGAATTCGGAAATGATGGCGGCATTGCGGGCAAACCCAGAAATTTTTCTCCAGTTCTCGCTTGTATAAATATTCCGAACAGGTCGGGCACTTCAGCCAAAGACCGTCAGGAATTACCTTTTTTTTCGAACCGAGAAGACCTTGTTTTGTTCTTTTAAACCAATCAGCCATACGCTTCCACTACAAACTACGGGTTAAAATAAACGCATCGTCTCTATTTTCATAATATTTTATTCGTTTGCCGACTTGCTTAAACTCGTTTTTTCCATAAAGCGCGACAGCGGCGGCGTTATTCTCGTTGACTTCCAGTGTCATCATTCTTGCGCCTTTCGACAGGGAAAAATAGATAGCGAATTTCAAGAGGCTATCTCCAATATTCTGTTTACGGTAATCGGGGTGAACTGCGAGGTTCGCGACATGCGATTCATCGGTAATCACCCAAAAAATGATATAGCCGACGACGGTCTTTCCCAGAGTCGCCACGAGAAAATGGCTCAGCGAATTGTACATTTCATGGCGGAAAAAGTCCATCGTCCAAGCGGACGAAAACGATTTTTCTTCAATCGCCATGACCGACGCTAAATCTGACTCGTCGGCGCGTCGAATTTTTACCTGCTTTTCTTCGTCCAGCTGACAACCTCCAGATTTGAATGATATTCCGGTTCCAATTCAGCCGAATTTTTTTGAACCAGATCATCGTAATTTTGAAAAGCAAGTACCGCAATGTGATCGCCTTGCGGATACCTTAGAAATAGTCGTTTTCCTTCCGGCATGGAAAATTCGGAGTCACCGATAAAAATGGAAACGTCCGAAAAATGCTCGATTACTTTTTGGAACGTATCGTGTGAAATGGGAAATTGCGTCAAACCGGCAGTCGATTTACAATAATAGACAAATTCCTGATGAGAACGTAGAAAAAGGATGACATTCTCGCTCCATTCTTGGCGGGCGACGTAGTCCAATGCGGAAAATGTCGGAACGGGTAAAACCGGTAAATTTTTCGGCAAAGCAAGTCCCTTGGCGGTTGCCAACCCAATTCGCAAACCGGTGTACGAACCCGGACCGATGCTGACGGCGATAGCGTCAACATCATTAAATGAATAACCGGTTTGAAGTAGTTCATCGGTCAGCAAAAGAAGTTTTTCGGAGGCTACGGATTTTCCAAAAACGGAGCGAACACCAACGGATTTTCCATTTTCTGCCAGGCCGACACTCGTATTTTGTGTCGATGTATCAATGCCCAAAATCAGCATTTGCAATCCTCATTTAAGGAAATTAAGTGAAGCAAATCCGCTTCCATATTTGGATCGGCGGTCAGTTTAATCCGTCGGAACGATTCATCTGAAATATTCTGCTCAATAACGATATGAACCGCACTCGTAGGCAGAAGCGATGCAATTTCTTCCGCCCATTCGACCAAGGAAACTCCGTCATCAAACAGATATTCCTGAATTCCAAGTTCCAGCCATTCTTCGGTGCGATGTTCCCGATAACAGTCGATATGATATACCGGAAATCTGCCGGAATATTCATTGACGAGCGTGAAGGTCGGGCTGTCAACATTTTGGCTAACATTCAATCCGGCACAGATTCCTTTGATCATCGTCGTTTTTCCGGCGGCAAGATCACCCGTAAATGCAATAACATCCCCCGGTCTCAAAAACCCGGCAACAATCACGCCAATACGAATCGTTTCCGTAGCAGAATGCGTTTGAATTTCTATCATCGTTTATTTTGGGGAAAGCGTAACAATAGGCAAAATCATTTCTTCCATAGAGATGCCGCCGTGCTGGAATGTATCGCGGTAATAGGATTCAAATTTGTGATAATTCGTCGGATAGACGAAATAGAAATTTTCTTTAGCGACCAGATAATTGTTGTTGATACCCAGATCGGGAAGCCGGTATTTAGATGGATCTTTGATGACGATGGAATATTTGGGCGAACAGTTCAAATTTCGTCCGTATTTAAACCGGATGCTTGGCGAGGTTTCTTTGTCACCGATAACCTTGACGTCATTCCGGACACGGATGCTTCCGTGATCGCTGGTCAGGATAACAGTGAAATCATGTTCGGCAAATTTTCGTAGGACGGAATATATCCAGGAGTGTTGAAACCATGTCCGTACAACCGAGCGGTAACTGGCTTCATTAGGCACGATCTCCCGGAGAATTTCCGAATCAGAGCGCCGATGAGCCAGCACATCGACAAAATTGACGACCAGCGCGATGAAAGAGCTCTCCAAAAGCGACGAGAGTTTTTTATCCGTCGCCCAACCAGCCGTCGAGTCGAGAACTTTGATATATTTCATTCCGTTCTTCAGATCGATCGATTCTCTCCTGAATAGATTCTCGAGCAGTTGCGATTCATACTTGTTCATCGAAGTTTCGTCTTCTTCTGCTCTTTCCCAGATGTCCGGATGAAGTTTTTGAACTTCGTCGGGGAAAAGTCCGCTAAAAATAGAATTCCGCGAATACGGCGTCGCAGTAGGAATCGTGGAAAAGTAATAATCCGTCCGTATGTTGTAAAAATCGTATAAAAGCGGCTCAAATGTCAACCACTGATCTAACCGCATACAATCGATCACAATAAAAAGCACCTTTTCGTTGTTTTTCAAATACGGAAAGGCATATTTATAGAGAACATCCGGAGAGATCGTCGGACGAAAATGGCGGTCTTCTTTTAACCAATCGGTATATTTTTTCTCGATGAATTTTCCAAACTCGATGTTGCAGTCGCGCACCTGATCTTCCAGCGTCTCTTTGAGTCCCAAATCGGGATGATCGTCAAATTCAATATCCCAACCGGCTAATTTTTTATAGATGTTGATCCAGTCGTCGCTTCCAAGATCTTCGTACAGCATCTCGGAAATTTCTTGAAACTCTTCCATGTAATTCTTGGATGCGTGTTCGGAAGAAATGCTTTTCTGCTCGAGAATTTTTTTGCATGCCATTAAAATTTGGCTGGGATTCACCGGTTTGGTCAGATAATCCGTGATCTTGCTTCCGATGGCTTTTTCCATCAGGCTTTCTTCTTCATTTTTGGTAATCATAATAACCGGTAAGCCGGGTTTGATGACTTTCATCTCCGAAAGCGTTGTCAGTCCGTCTTTTCCCGCCATCATTTCGTCGAGCAGAACGACGTCGATATTTTCCTGCGAGACGATCCTAATGGCGTCGTTTCCATTCGATACGGGAATCACATCGAACCCGCGGCTTTTCAAAAAGAGTATATGCGACCGGAGTAAGTCGATTTCGTCATCGACCCAGAGTATTTTACCGCGTCTGGTTACCATTTTTTCTCCTGCTAATTCGGATCATTTTATCTATTTATTCCGTCGATAATCGAGCGAAATTATGTCAGTTCTTCATCCATCTAAAAAATCGATATAATATACCCACTCTTGCCTGTTTCTCAAGGTAAAATTCTGAATTTTTCCACGTCAGGAATGACCCTGAGGTAGAAATAAAATCTATTTGGTCGTCATGATAAACTCGCCCTGCCAGTTTTCGCCGGGCGGATTTTTCTTAAATATCTCGCATCTGCCGATAAAAATAGTCGATGGCGCGTCAGTGCCAGTTACTGCAATCGCGTTTTTGAAATTCCGAATCGCAGAGTCCCAGTTTTGCTCCCAGTACAGTTCGATTCCACGAGTAAAATGACCGGCGATTTCCTGCTGGAAGTTGGTGAGCAAGCCTTTTTTGCTCATCAGTTCATAGACGGTGATTGGTATCAGTTTTCCTTTGACAACAAGTCTGTCCAGAACGCGAACTTCGATGTGATCTTTAGCGAGTCGGTGCGTTTCTTCGCCGATCATCATGTACGTTCCATACTGCTTGTTAGCGCCCTCAAATCGCGAAGCCTGATTGACAGCATCACCCATGACAGTATATTGAAATCGCTGGGCTGAGCCCATGTTCCCGGCGGAAACGACCCCGGAGTTGACGCCCATTCTGACATAAATGTCGCATCCGTGATCACGTTTGATTTCGGAACGGGCTTCAACCAATCTTTCCTGTTGTTCGATTGTTGCAAAACAGGCTTTCCATGCGTGATCTGGGTCCTCCATCGGTACGCCGAAATCGCACATGATGGCGTCGCCTTCGTATTTATCGACATATCCGTCGTATTTCATCAGGATTTCGGTCATCGGTGAAAGATATTTATTTAAAACGACAGCGAGTTCTTCCGCGGAAAGGCTCTCGGAAATTGTTGTAAAATTCGCGACATCCGAGAAAAACATCGTCGCCTCGCGCTTTTCACCCGACAAACTAAACGCATCCGGATGGTCTTCCAGATATTTTAAAACTTTCGGCGACATATAAGTCTGGAACATGCCGCGAATCTTTTTCTTTTCCTTTTGTTCCGATAGAAATTGATACACCACGCCGCCGACATAACTGAGCACGATGCCGGTTAAAATCGGAAACAGGTAAATCCAGACGGAACGATGAGAAAACATCCAAAACGAACCGCTTAAAGTTAGAGCTGAAAGCACAAGCATCGCGACGCCGCCGACCACCGGCCGAGCAATAGAAACGAGTATAGCCGTTATCAGCGAGAAAAGAATAATGAGAATAATGTCAGTCGTGAACGGTAATGCGGTGATGAATTTTCCGTCGAGCATCGTCTGAATGGCATGCGCGTGCGTCTCCACGCCCGGCATTAGTCGCCGATTGCCCGCGAAGTTGTAGTACGGCGTGAATTTATTGTCGTGGAGTTCTTCGATGGAGACACCGATCAGCGCGATTTTCCCTTTGAACGGATTCATCGCGTCGAGAACCGAATCGACTTTTGCGGTGTCGCCGACGGCGAGCGCCTCCAGCGCCAATGCCTGTTTGGCAGAATCGCCAAGCATGGCTAACCGCAGTTCGTAAGGATAAATCGAATTTCTCTTAAAAATCTCCAGATAATCCGTATCCTCTTCGTCTCTAAGATCGAAATCGGCATCGTCGAGAACGGCCGACATCGAATAGGTTGGAAAGGTTGCCGCCGGTCCGCTGTAATTGATCAGAATTGTCTGCTCAAAACCTTGACTACCGCGATGTCCGAGAACGCGGGCTGTGTGCAAATCGCTGGAATCGGAAAAAATGAAATAGCCTTTATCGAATTGGAGCTTCGGATTCCCATAAATTCCATTTTCATGAAGGAAGATTTTACTGCCCAGAGAATAAACATATTTCTCCTGATATTCTTCAAAAATGGAGTAACGACGGGTGAAACCGTCCGGGTCCTGCATCTCTCCAACGACACCCCATTCACTGCCGGTTTCCAACAATACGGGAAGCGGTTCGTCGGCATAGCTGTAAACACCGCCACGTGTGAATTCCCGCGCAATTTTCCCTGCCAAAATCACGTTTCCGTATTTGCGGATGGCATCCGCCAGAATCTGATCACCCTTAGGATTTTTATAATCCGGCTCCGTGAATTGAATATCGAACATGATTTGTTTGATGCCGACTTCGTTCAGGTTTTCGATCAGTGTGGCATAATATTCACGCGGATACGGATAACGATCGATACAACTTTTGAAAGTTTGATCGTCAACCGCTACGATGACAAGATTGGATTTCGAGATGTCCTGAATGCCACGAGATTTAACCCTCATGTCCAGCAATTTTAGTTCAAACTCCCTGAATGCACCAAAGAGGAAGAGAACAGAAACGATTAAAGAGATGACTGCCGAGATGGAGAGTCCCCATCCGGCCTGTTTGATGATATTTTTCTTCATACTATCAGCCGACGGATTTAGAGTTCAACGGAATATGATAGGCTAAAACTCAAGTCATTAAAACTTTCATCGGAAAGGCGGTCTGCGATCAGTGTTTCGTTTAGCCTTCCACGAAGCGTGTGTATTTTAAAAAATCGGTAATATGCTCCGATAAAGACATTATGTTGGGAAAAGTCAACGAGTCCAGAGCCGTTCATCAGATTGT
This sequence comes from Candidatus Marinimicrobia bacterium CG08_land_8_20_14_0_20_45_22, assembly GCA_002774355.1. Classification (NCBI taxonomy): domain Bacteria; kingdom Pseudomonadati; phylum Fidelibacterota; species Fidelibacterota bacterium CG08_land_8_20_14_0_20_45_22. Next base: position 15,941 of record PEYN01000206.1, read on the forward strand.
ACCCTCCGAGAACGCTGATCTTACCCTTCAAGAAATCATATTGTCCTTGCGTGGCTATTGATAAAAAGTTATAAGGTTTGCTTGCAAGTCCGCTCTCATTCTTATTGGTCGAAATCTTCAGAGAAGTCTTCAGTGGGAATTTGAATGTCGAGTTGATTCCGAAACTGATCATCGATGTGGACATGGAATTGAATTGGTACCCTGCAACTCTGCCGCTGACACGGTCGCTCCGGTCGGAATTCGCATACGATATGTTAAAGTGATGTTTGACGCCGCCGAACTCGATGAGATGCGAAATCGTGATGTCCTGTCGCATCGTCATATTGGATTCGCGTTTATCCCGCAAGAGGAAGGAATCGACCACAGTCGGCGTCGTCGGATTATAGTAATAAGTCGTGTCGAGAGTTTCGATGTCATTCTTTCGGCCGTACTGCATCGTGTTAAAATTCACAGTCGGCAGACCTTCTCCCGGATAAAGCGAGATTCCGGCGGAAAACGTCGTCGTTGTTGTTGTACCGCTCTTGTCTTTGTTCAAGTTGTCGCGTAATTGTTCAAAGTTCAGCGTCACGAATAGCCTGTTGCCGAAAAGGCGGATTTTATCGCCGACCCGAAAGCCCTGAACGTCGGTGCGCTGATACGGATTTCCCAGCGAGACAAATTCCGGTCCGACGCGCTGGTATTTGAAAGTGAAGTAATTGTTAAAATAATTGAGCGTTAAAAAGGTCTTAAAGGCCGACGACGGCATATTTAAAAACGAGTAAAGTCCGATGCCGGTCGTGTCCAGATCAATGGGAAAGAACGGCTTGATATTTTGGTTGATGATAAAAAGCCAGCCGAAATCATCCAAGTCGAACGGAATATCTTTCAGAGTAATATTCATACCCTGAAAAGTAAGCGTATCATTTCGAACGGTGTCGCCGGGCGCGAAAGTATCTAAGTCTTCTTTGCTTAGTGGGCCGCCGGTAATATCGCGGTTTGTATAGGAGACTGCGAAATCGGTTTTCCAGACAAAGCGCCGGTTATCGAACGAGAAAAGCAGGTCTGTGCCGAGAACGATATTATCCTGCGGTTTGTTGGATCCGGCCATAGTAATGTTGACGCCGGAACCATCGCGGATGCCGCCGTAATTTTTCTTCACCGACAACGTATCATCGAGAGCTTTTAAAAACGAAAGCCCGAACTGAAAATGCTTGCCGCTCCCGAAATAGGGACGAAATGCCCATAATTTACGGGAATAAGTATAACCGGTACGCGAGTATTCCAACGAGTCTTCCAATCCGCTAGCCAAAGTGTCTGGAATATCGCTGATCGTTCCCGGAATGACTCTTTCGGTTTCGCCCGTGATGAAATGGAAGTTGAAGTATTTCAGTTTGAGGTCGGCTTCAATACCGCGGACGCGTTTTCCGTTCAGACCAAATTCCGAGAAACGCGGATTCACGTCGCCAAACCGCAAATCCAGAAAGGAACTGGTCAGACTGGCGGTAATCCGGTTCTTCGGCTGTTTATTCGGATCTTCCAGTGACGTTCTCAGGACTTGCGCATTGAACTGGAGCCAATCGAATTGGCCGGACAGATCGCCCCGAATTTGGCTAATGTTCTGCCGGATGCCTCTTACCTGTTCGGAGTTTGTCTCGGCCGTGATGCGCGAAGAAACATCCATAAACCGCTTGGCTTCTTTGACATTGCGGACGACGGTGAAGTGAACGACGATCGGAGAGAACGGATCTCCGAGACGATTGTTCATCACCATTTTCAGCGTGTGAATTCCGGGCGTCATGTTTTTGGGACAGACTGAAACCAAGTCTTCAGTGATTTCCGCTTCCCGCGTAATATTTTTTCCGTCAAGATCGACAATAATACTTTGAAGAGCTACATCGGGCGCAGAAAACATTGAAACCGCCACAAGCACTTCTTCAGCAGGTACAATTTCGCCTTCCTCTGGACTCAGTACAATTACATTGCTGGGAATCCCACCCTGCGCATCCAGATATGCGTTGCGCACGTTGCCGGACGCATCGATTTTTCTTCGTACTGTTAAAAACATCGGCACATTATACGGATCGGTTTCCGGATAGGCGCACATACTTCCATCTGTAAATTCGGCGACGATAAGGTATTCAACGCCGCTTTCTTTCACATATTCGGCAGGAATCATGGCTTTGTAAACGCCCATATATTCGGACATGTCGCCTTCGATATATGCCGATTGTCCGGTTTCCCGGAAAAACATCCGAACTCTCTGAATACCTACCTGATTCCCTTCGATAATGGATTCGATAAGAATCGGCGTGTTGGTATATACTTCCCTCGGCGGAGAATGCAGAATTTTCACCTGACCGAAAGCCGACTCCGACAGGAACGTCATGAGAACTAGACATAGTATCTTACAAGAATGCATACAATTCACCACAACAATTATTTAAAGCCAACTACATTAAATTATTTGTAATCGATACGTAAATCTTTCGTTTCGCCGGATGGATTTTGGAATTGAATTCTCAGCGAATTGATCATCTCAGTTCCCTGTTCGGGTTTATCTTCTGGAGCTTCGCCGGATTGTGTTGATTCAACGCCCGTCTCACCATCAGGCATTGATGTTCCTGTTTGATTCGCACCGACGAGTATAATCGCTCCGCTTTCATTATTAGTCACTTCAACCAACCCAGAAATGCCATAAAATGCATCACCATTGATCGGATCGGACTGAACCCAGAAAACGGTTCCTTTTACTGATGCGACAGAGGTTGGTGTCGCTATTGTAAATTCACCCTTTTTCATTGGCGTCACTTCTGCTTTGAGCGTTCCAAACTGCATTGAAATTAGTTTGGAAATTGCCTCTGGTTTCCGATCTCCGGAGATGACCATTTCGGTGTTTTCACGCACTTTGATCTGCGTCTTATCGTCCAGAAAGACGATTGCGGCATATCCATCGTCGCCTGTTTTGATTTGATCTTTGGAATAGAGCGGTGTTCCGACGGTAACTCCCGATTTGAAATCCACTCCCTGAGCGCGTTTGATAGATGTTTTCCCGCGCGCTTTCAGAATCAACGCTATCTTGTCCTGACTGATGCCCTGTGCAAAGATAAGAAGCACGAGCGTAAAAATTGTTAGCAGGTTAATTTTTTTCATTGTTGTTACTCCTACTCAATCGTTATCGGCGGTTTGATGGTAATCTTCCCCGTGAGAGCCTGAGTGACCAGCGCAGATAGCTGATCGAACGTCAACTGTTGACTGTTATTCAACGTTACGACGCCGGTGGGCGAATATCCGTTGAGTTCACCGGTCAGCAAACTTTGCAAAAGAGATGGATCGACGAGCTGTTCCAGCAACTGTAAATATTGCGCGGCGTTTGAGATACCTCCGGAAGCGCCGGTGGCGGTTGTTTTAAATACAAAGATCGGACTTTCAACCGTTTCTGGACCGGATGTTGTTGGATAGGATTTTTGAACCTGCCAAACGTACGTTTTCCCGCTCTCAAGAGATTTTGCACCAGTCAATGGAAATTGAAAGGTATTATCAGCCGTGTAGAGATCAGCCGCACCGGCATTGGGTACAAAAATAGACGGTAGTTTAAAAAAGCGTCCATTGTCGGGATACGGAAGGTTTGCCCGATCGTTCATTGCCTCCTCGATAGAACTGTGCCGCGATTGATTATATTCGGTGACGCGGATATAGTAACCGCATTCGGAACAATTTGCCGGGCTCCACATGAAGTCTATCGATTCCCACTGGAAAACCGGGTAAAGCGTAGAAATCTCGAAATTGTCTTCTAGAGCGCCACCGGGTGAAACCAGATCGAGCGTCGCTGGATTGGCGATTGATACGGTCTGGCTCTGGTTCTTTAACATTTCACCGTTTTCGTTCAGGATGCTAAAATCGAACATGTAGTTGCCCGATGGAAGTTTTCCAAAAGTATAAATCATCGTTTGGATTCTCTTCATATCAGACTCCGGAAGAAAATCGCTATCGTCGATTCTAATGCCTGTTAATGGCCGACCATCCGTGTAATAAATATTTTTCATGTTCATGTCAAGATCCTGGCTTGAAATCGTGACCTCGCCTTTAAAATCGAATGGTTGGGTTTTGATATAGAACACGCGGCGATTGGTAAGGTTCAGAGAAGGAACATCAGCTGACATTTCAAACTCGATACAAATCTTGATCGGTGCTCCATTAACAGGATCATTAGGTTGATACGAAAGTGAATAAGAGAAGAAATCGGGACTATTTCTACCGTTATTAAAATCGAAATCGAGAAGATAGAACGTCTCCATGTTATAAAAATAGTTAGTTTTGAGGTCCAGGGTTCCCTGTGCCTGCTGGGCGTTGAGAGACAACGCGGATGCCAAAAAAACGACTGCGAAAAGTAAATTTTTCTTTTTCATCTGTCACTCCTACAACTTCTGTTTAAAAATACGGGTGAACGCCGAGAATAATTGTGAGATAGAGCAATACGATTCGAGCGAAGCAAAATAAAATAAACGTAAAATTGATAAACCATGAAATGAATATAAAACCGGATGAGTCGAGAATCAACAAAAAAAACGTCCTGATAGAGAATCAGGACGTTTTTTAAAGATTCCCCGGCGACGACCTACTTTTCCATCCCGCTACCGGGACAGTATCATCGGCGCTGAAGGGCTTAACTTCCGAGTTCGAGATGGGATCGGGTATTTCTCCTTCGCTATAGCCACCGGAAAAAGATTTTATTGGGAGAATGATTCAATGATAACTATCGAAATCTATTTTACAAAAAGTTTTGGCCAAGACGCACGGCTTATTAGTATCACTCGACTAAAACCATTACTGGCCTTACATCTATGACCTATCAACCTTGTAATCTACAAGGAGCCTTAAGTCCCGCCTTTCGGCGGGAGGGAGATCTCGTCTTGGGGAAGGTTTCACACTTATATGCTTTCAGCGTTTATCCTAACCGAACTTAGCTACCCAGCGGTGCACCTGACGGCACAACTGGTACACCAGAGGTTCGTCCATTCTGGTCCTCTCGTACTAAGAATAGCCCCCCTCAAATCTCCTGCGCCCACAGCGGATAAGGACCGAACTGTCTCACGACGTTCTAAACCCAGCTCGCGTGCCACTTTAATGGGCGAACAGCCCAACCCTTGGGACCTTCTCCAGCCCCAGGATGTGACGGGCCGACATCGAGGTGCCAAACCTCCTCGTCGATGTGAACTCTTGGAGGAGATCAGCCTGTTATCCCCAGAGTACCTTTTATCCTTTGAGCGACGGCACTTCCACTCGCTACCGCCGGATCACTAAGCCCTGCTTTCGCATCTGCTCGACTTGTTGGTCTCGCAGTTAAGCTCCCTTATGCCTTTACACTCTGCGCACGATTACCAACCGTGCTGAGGGAACCTTTGGGAGCCTCCGTTACTCTTTAGGAGGCGACCGCCCCAGTCAAACTACCCGCCTGACAATGTCCCCTCCGCCGATTCAGGCGGATGGGTTAGAATCCTAGCATTATAAGGGTGGTATTTCAAGGACGACTCCACGCCGACTAGCGTCGACGCTTCAAAGTCTCCCACCTATCCTACACGTACAAAACCAAAATCCAATGCCAAGTTATAGTAAAGGTTCCGGGGTCTTTCTGTCCCGCTGCGGGTAGCCGGCATCTTCACCGGCATTACAAATTCGCCGAGGCTCTAGTTGAGACAGTGTCCAAGTCGTTACACCATTCGTGCGGGTCGGAACTTACCCGACAAGGAATTTCGCTACCTTAGGACCGTTATAGTTACGGCCGCCGTTTACTGGGGCTTCAGTTCAGGGCTTCTCCCGACAAGTCGGGATGACTCGTCCCCTTAACCTTCCAGCACCGGGCAGGTGTCAGTCCATATACATCGCCTTACGGCTTAGCATAGACCTGTGTTTTTAGTAAACAGTCGCCAAGACCTTTTCACTGTGGCCTTTTTGGGCGCTTCCGGCTTACCGAAGTAATCGGATTGACCTACTCAAGGCGTCCCATATTCCGAAGTTACGGGGCAAATTTGCCTAGTTCCTTAACTAGAGCTATCTCGTCACCTTAGGATACTCTCCTCGCCTACCTGTGTCGGTTTGTGGTACGGACATCTATTCATCTCGCATAGAGGCTTTTCTAGTCAGCTTGTTTAGGGTCAGTTTGTGTCCAGAGGACTCCTATTCGCGTCTCGAGGTATGACCTAACGGATTTGCCAATCAGATCCCTCTACCTGCTTAAACCGGGACGTTCAACACCCGGCTGACCTTTCACTCCTGCGTCACCCCATAGCTCAAACGACAAACAGACGGTACAGGAATATTCAACCTGTTATCCATCGCCTACGCCTCTCGGCCTCGGCTTAGGGCCCGACTAACCCTGAGCAGATTTACTTTACTCAGGAAACCTTAGGCTTTCGGTGTTCCGAAATCTCATCGGAATTATCGCTACTAATGCCAGCATACTCAATTCCATTTCCTCCAGCCAACCTCACGATTGACCTTCACAGGTTGATGGAACGCTCCCCTACCAAACCGACACAAGTGTCGGTGTCCGAAGCTTCGGTAACAGGGTTTACAGTCCCGTAAATTATCGGCGCAAAACCACTTGACTAGTGAGCAATTACGCACTCTTTAAATGGTGGCTGCTTCTAAGCCAACATCCTAGCTGTCTGTGTAATTTCACATCCTTACTCACTTACCCTGTATTTAGGGACCTTAGCTATCGATCTGGGTTATTTCCCTCTCGGCCACGAAGCTTATCCCCCGCAGCCTGACTCCTGCACAGCATGTAAACGGCATTTGGAGTTTGGTTGGATTTGGTAATCTGGTAAGACCCCTAGTCCATTCAGAGCTCTACCTCCGCTACACTACATGCAAGGCTATTCCTAAAAATATTTCGGGGAGAACCAGCTATCACCGGGTTTGATTGGCCTTTCACCCCTATCCACAGCTCATCCCCCAGTTTTTCAACGCTGGTGAGTTCGGACCTCCATTCCGTGTTACCGGAACTTCATCCTGTCCATGGATAGATCACCCGGCTTCGGGTCTGCCGCAAGTTACTATTCGTTCTATTAAAACTCGCTTTCGCTGCGACTCCTCCGTTTTGGATTAATCTCGCAACCTACGAGCAACTCGCTGGCTCATTATGCAAAAGGCACGCCGTCATCCGCCATAGGCGGACTCCGACAGATTGTAAGCAATCGGTTTCAGGTTCTATTTCACTCTCCGTCAGGAGTACTTTTCACCTTTCCCTCGCGGTACTAGTTCACTATCGGTCATATAGGAGTATTTAGCCTTTCCGGGTGGTCCCGGTAGATTCCCACAAAATTCCTCGTGATCCGTGGTACTTGGGAACGACTTTCAACAAGTCTGCAGATTTTCTTCTACAGGACTATCACCTTCTGCGGTTAGCCCTTTCCAGAGCTATTCAAATAATGTGCAGATTTTTGACTTGTCGAGAGACCTGCCGATCTCTCCAAAATCGCCCCGCTACGCCTGTTTTACAACGCCGGCAGGCTTGAACATAAAACAGATTTGGGCTATTCCCCGTTCGCTCGCCGCTACTAGGAGAATCACGGTTGTTTTCTTTTCCAGGGGTTACTAAGATGTTTCAATTCTCCCCGTTCGCTCTATCCGGTCTATATATTCAACCGGAAGTTTCATGATATTACTCATGAAGGGTTGCCCCATTCGGAAATCTCCGGATCAAAGGTTGTTTGCACCTCACCGAAGCTTATCGCAGCTAGCCACGTCCTTCATCGCCTCTATATGCCTAGGCATCCACCAATTGCCCTTATTATCTTGACCAAAAGCCTTTTTATGAAGTAGACTTCATTAGTTATTTTTATTGAATCATTTCTCCCAATGTCAAAGAACGGGTTGGACATTACTGTCCAAATCTCGTGGAGCTAACCGGGTTTGAACCGGTAACCTCTGCCGTGCAAGGGCAGCGCTCTCCCAGTTGAGCTATAGCCCCTTTCGGAGCTTCCAAATTCACTTTTCAAACTGAGCCTGAGCCTTCAGGCGTGGGCCTAGGTAGACTCGAACTACCGACCTCACGCTTATCAGGCGTGCGCTCTAACCAGCTGAGCTATAAGCCCGGTATCGACAAGAGAAGTGCGAGACAGCTTCAACAAGTGTGTCGACCTATCCGCCAGATGGCGGATTCTCCTTAGAAAGGAGGTGATCCAGCCGCACCTTCCGGTACGGCTACCTTGTTACGACTTCGCCCCAGTCATCAGTCTCACCTTCGGCGCCTCCTCCCCCGATTGCTCGGGGTTAGGCTAACGACTTCGGGTGCTACCGACTTCCATGGCGTGACGGGCGGTGTGTACAAGGCCCGGGAACGTATTCACCGCGGCGTTCTGATCCGCGATTACTAGCGATTCCGGCTTCATGGAGTCGAGTTGCAGACTCCAATCCGAACTGAGACCGGTTTTAAGGGATTGGCTCCACCTTGCGGTATAGCAACCCGTTGTGCCGGCCATTGTAACACGTGTGTAGCCCTGGACGTAAGGGACATACTGACTTGACGGTCATCCCCACCTTCCTCCGAGTTGTCCTCGGCAGTCCTCTTAGAGTGCCCAGCATAACCTGATGGCAACTAAGAGTAGGGGTTGCGCTCGTTGCGGGACTTAACCCAACATCTCACGACACGAGCTGACGACAGCCATGCACCACCTGTATATCAGTTACCGACAAAAGCCGGCAAGGAATCTGGTTTCCCAAATCTTTCTAATATATGTCAAGCCCAGGTAAGGTTCTTCGCGTTGCATCGAATTAAACCACATGTTCCACCGCTTGTGCGGGCCCCCGTCAATTCCTTTGAGTTTCAACCTTGCGGTCGTAGTCCCCAGGCGGGATACTTAACGCGTTAACTACGGCACTGGAAGGGTCGAGCCCCCAACACCAAGTATCCATCGTTTACGGCGTGGACTACCAGGGTATCTAATCCTGTTTGCTACCCACGCTTTCGCGCCACAGCGTCAGTGTCAGACCAGGAAGCCGCCTTCGCCACCGGTGTTCTTCCTGATATCTACGCATTTCACCGCTACACCAGGAATTCCGCTTCCCTCTTCTGAACTCAATCCCGACAGTTTCTCTGGCAGGCCTTCCGTTGAGCAGAAGAATTTAACCAGAAACTTATCGAGACGCCTACGCGCTCTTTACGCCCAGTGATTCCGGACAACGCTTGCTCCCCCCGTATTACCGCGGCTGCTGGCACGGAGTTAGCCGGAGCTTTCTCATCGGGTACCGTCACTATCCGAAAATATTCTCATCGGATACATTCTTCCCCAACGACAGACCTTTACACTCCTCAGAGCTTCAATCAGTCACGCGGCGTTGCTGCGTCAGCCTTTCGGCCATTGCGCAAAATTCCTCACTGCTGCCTCCCGTAGGAGTTTGGGCCGTATCTCAGTCCCAATGTGGCTGATCATCCTCTCAGACCAGCTACTGATCGCTGTCTTGGTGAGCCATTACCTCACCAACTAACTAATCAGACGCAGGCTCATCCTCAGGCGATAGGTCCGAAGATCCCCATCTTTCATCTCGATAACAAAACCGAGGCCTTATCCAGTATTAGCCCGCCTTTCGGCGGGTTATCCCAATCCCGAAGGTAGATTACCCACGTGTTACTCACCCGTGCGCCAGTTTACTATCCGACCGAAGCCGGAATTCTCCTTGACTTGCATGTGTTAAGCACGCCGCCAGCGTTCGTCCTGAGCCAGGATCAAACTCTCCGTTGTATTAATTATTGAAAAATTTCAGGTTTAACCCCACACTCATCTTAGACGCTCGCACTATCTCTCTTGTCAAAAAGCACTCATATTTCATGCAAAATCCTTTTCGATTTTTGCATCAAAATCAATTCTCAATTAGCGGGGTGAATGTAAGACATTTTACAATTGAGTGCAAGAAATATTTTAGAAAAATTTTAATTTATTTTACCCATCAGCGGGCTTAATTGCAATGCCTCACGAAGTGTATACCGATCCGTCAACCGGATTATCTTCTTTTCCCGAACTGCCGATTGGTACCCATCTTTCATCTGAACCACCGAATATAGATTCCCAACATAGTAAAACACTGCGCTGGTTCCAATCACATAAAAAAACGATGAGTGAACACTGTTTATAAACACCGCGGCGCCAACCAAACTCACAAACCCAGTTAGCGTCAGCCCTGCATCCCAATAATCGCCCAGCAACATCTGA
>PEYN01000207.1 GCA_002774355.1 Candidatus Marinimicrobia bacterium CG08_land_8_20_14_0_20_45_22
GTCCCGGCATTGATCGGTGGGATTTTTAATTCGAGCGAAACTGTCGTTAAAGATTCAGAAGATTTCGCCGCGTAGGGTGTGCGGAAAGTCGTATAGTAATGAACGCTTTCGCTGGGATGAAGCGGCGATTGGACAGTAGCGCCTACCAGAAAATCGAACCAAATCCGATTCAAATTCTTGGTATTCGTCAGCGCTGAGATTTCAAACCGGAATTCCGTTAACCCGCCATCGAGTGAATTCTTGGCAACGAGTTTCGCACTAAAGCCATTTGATAAAGCCACTGGCGTATTCAGAGAGTTTAGATCAAAAGTTGTTTTATTGAAGGAATTGATCGTTGCAATTTTACAGGTGCTACCGGCGTTAGAGACGATAAAACTGAACCGGTCAGTCTCATCGACGCCTGCAGTGCCGAGTTCGTCCTTTTTCGAACCTAATTTCGGATTGTAAAATTTTCTAGCATGGTCATTGAAAAAGTTGACTCTTACGACTTTATAGACAATCATTTCTCCCTGTGAAGGCATGATTTGTTCGACCCAGTATCCGTCCCAGACCTCAAACACGCCGCCGGCCATGCGATGAAACGGAATATAAATGCCGTTTTCGATATCCCATTTATAGGCGTAAGAATCGATCATTCCGGCAAAATTGGCGTCTTCCAGCGTCATCTCCTCCGATTCGCTTCCGGTGGTGACGTTGACAATCGTATTCTTCCAGTCAGTCGTGTAATTGAACGGATTGGCGACCATCGTGATTCCCGCGTACGAACCTTGCGGCGGATCGATTGGAATATAGTAATCAGATGTTTGTGGAACCAGCGTTCCCGTCACCTCAACATTTTCATTGGCGTAAGGATCCTGATACATCCAGTAACCGAGACCGGGAGTAATCGTCGCCGGATCACCCCAATCGGTATAGTCACCAGCAGGATTTGGGTCGAGTTCTTTCCAGCGAATGTAGGATTGATGGCCGATGTCCCAGCGGGAGAATCGCCAATAAGTGCCTGCATCCCAGAAATACGGATAAAAGATGGAATCCGGGTTCGTGTTTTCAGGTGTTACTGGAAAGCCCATC
>PEYN01000208.1 GCA_002774355.1 Candidatus Marinimicrobia bacterium CG08_land_8_20_14_0_20_45_22
TCACTGAAATTGCGATGGAAAAAGAGTTACGGTTTGCGATTCGAGAAGGCGGACGGACAGTTGGCGCCGGTGTCGTAACCGAAATATTGGAATAAGGAGCATTCTGTGCCAGGACAAAAAATTAGAATCAGTTTGAAAGCGTACGATCATAATCTTTTAGATAAGAGCACCAAGAAGATCGTGGCAACGGCGAAATCGACGGGCGCCCTTGTTTCGGGTCCGATTCCACTGCCCACGCAGAGAACGATTTACACTGTTTTGCGGTCGCCGCACGTGGATAAAAAGTCCAGAGAACAGTTTCAAACAAAAATCCATAAAAGACTTATTGATATTTTGAATTCCACGTCGAAAACGGTCGATGCTTTGATGAAATTAGACCTTCCGGCGGGCGTAGATATCGAGATTAAGGTATAACGGAAACACGGTTATGATTGGAATTATTGGTAAAAAATTGGGAATGAGCCAGATTTTTAGAGAGTCGGGTGAAGTCGTGCCGGTAACGGTCGTTCAAGCCGGCCCTTGTCCGGTCATTCAGGTCAAATCGAAGAAAACGGACGGATATGTCGCGGTGCAATTGGGATTCGAGAAGAAAGTCGAACGCCTGATGAAAAAACCGGAACTTGGACGCTTTAAAGCCGTCAAGGTCGAGCCGCTTCGCTATGTCGCGGAAATTCGGGATTTCGATCCAGCAACTGCAAAAACAGGCGAGAACATTACCGTCGAAATTTTCAAGGAAGGCGACATTGTCAAAGTCACTGGAACCTCAAAAGGAAAAGGATTTCAGGGAACTGTCAAGCGCCACAATTTTAGGGGCGGTCCTAAAACCCACGGTCAGAGCGATCGACTGAGAGCGCCGGGTGCTATTGGCGCGTCGGCTTATCCGTCGCGCGTCATCAAGGGAGTCAAAATGGCGGGCAGAATGGGCGGAGCACAATCGACGATTCGGAATCTCAAGATTGCCAAAATAGACGCCGCCAATAACTTATTATATATTAAAGGTGCCATTCCCGGAGCGAACGGTGGCATCGTAACCATTCGGAGGCAGGAACGTTGAGCATAGAATTCACCATTTTTAAAAAGGACGGATCGGAATCCGGCGAAAAGATGGTATTTGACCAACCTTCTTTTACCGTCGAACCGCACGATCACTCGATCTGGCTGGCGGTAAAAGCCGAAATGACCAATAGCCGCCAGGGAACCGCTTCCTCCAAAACGCGTGCGGAAGTGCGCGGCGGTGGAAGGAAACCATGGAAGCAAAAAGGACGTGGTACAGCGAGAGCCGGTTCCAGCACCAGCCCGGTCTGGGTTGGCGGCGGAAGGGCGTTTGGACCGAAACCGAAAATCTATGGAGTTAAGATTAATCAGAAGGTCAAACGTCTGGCCAGACAGAGCGCTCTCGCTTATAAATATCAGAACGGCGGCATCATCGTCGTAGAGGATTTTAATTTTAGTGATTCGAAAGCCAAAAATGTTCGTGAATTGCTGGAAAAGTTCAATATTTCCGATAAGCGAATCACGATGCTGGCGACGGAAATTACTGAGAATCTTTCACTTGCGGCGCGCAATTTTTACAACATCCTGTTGGTTGAAGCCGAACGCGCATCCACTTATGATTTATTAGACTGCGAAGTTTTATTGATCGACCGCGCAGGCTTTGAAAAATTAAACAATCGTCTCCTCGCGAACAAATAAGGAATCAACGATGTCTATCAAGGAAATTATCATCATCAAACCGCTTCTGACAGAGAAGATGAACGCTCTTCAGGAAAAGGAGCGGAAATATGGTTTCGTCATCCATCCGAAAGCGAACAAGATCGAAGTCAAGAAAGCCGTTGAAGATCGTTTCGATGTGAAAGTTGAGAAGGTTGCGACCATTCAAATGGGCGGCAAACAAAAACAGATAACGGTCAGAAGTGGCGGAAGAGTTATCCGGACGAGCGGAAGACGTTCGAACTGGAAGAAAGCCATTGTGACACTTAAGGAAGGTGAAAAAATAGATTTTTATCAGGGAAAAACCGCGGTATAAAGCTATGGGTATAAAAAAGATCAAACCGAATACACCTGGACAGCGCTTTAAAACGGTCGATACGTTTGAAGAGATAACGACGACCAAGCCGGAAAAAAGTTTACTGGCTGTGAAACTGAATTCAGGTGGAAGAAATAACCGAGGACGCGTAACATCGCGTCGGCGTGGCGGTGGTGTTAAGCGCGCTTATCGTATCATTGATTTCAAGCGCGACAAATATGGCATCGAAGCCACCGTGAAAACGATTGAATACGATCCGAATCGTAATTCACGCATCGCTCTAGTCTGTTATAAAGACGGCGAGAAACGATATATTATAGCGCCGGACGGACTGGAAGTCGGTAATGTTATTTTATCCGGATCCGAAGCGCCAATAAAGGTTGGCAACTCGCTCCAGTTGAAAAATATTCCGGCAGGCACATTTATTCA
>PEYN01000209.1 GCA_002774355.1 Candidatus Marinimicrobia bacterium CG08_land_8_20_14_0_20_45_22
GATCGCGGATCAGTGTTGATCACGCCGAGATAATTCGGACCTATGAACGACATATCGTATCGAACAGCAATCTCTTTCAACTGATTTTCGAGAACGGCGCCTGCTTCTCCCACTTCTTTAAATCCAGCAGAAATGATAATCGCCGATTTGATTCCCTTTTGTCCGCATTGCTCCAGCGCCATGTGGCAAACGGAACTGGGAAAGACGAGAATCGCCAGATCGACTTCATCCTGAATATCGACGACGTATTTGTAGGCTTTGACGCCAGCGATGAACTTCTCCTTCGGACTCACTGGAAAAACGATTCCATTGAAATCCGCTTTCAGAATGTTCATCAGGATATCGCACGGAACGGTGCCGACGACTTTATTGGCGCCGACAATAGCAACCGAATCCGGATAGAATATTTTATTCAGGTTCTGTTGATGAATTTGTGCCCGAGTTATCATGAATGCTCCTAATCGAATTGTAAATTAGCCTAAGTAACCAGCGATGAATTGCACGGCGTCCTCGACGGTCTGAACTCTCAGGGCCTTGTCTTCATCCATCTCTAATCCGAATTCTTCTTCGAATCCGGCAACCAGTTCCAGACTCTGCATCGAGTCTGCCCCGAGATCGAAGATAAAGTTCGCATTGTCGGACACTTCGCTGACATCCATTTTCAAAACTTTTGCTACAACCAATTTGACTCGTTCACGAACCTCTGTTTTTTCCACTTTCTACTCCTTTACGATGATTTCATCTTACCTATTTGCTATTAATGCTACTTATAATCATTTGACGAAATACTAATAATTCCAAATTCAAGATACAAGAAATATTTATCACATTCGACTAAATCCAGTTGTTTTCTACGACATGAGGAATTCCGAAATTTCATCCCACATCTTTCGATAGGACAAGAACAAGTTAATTATTTAACTTTTTCAAGTTGGTTTTCCGAAGCATTATTTTTAATTTCCCGTCGTATGATGAATAATATTTTGATTAAAACAATTACCTTTCCTCAGATAGAAAGAAACGGTTTATGACGGAAATGATGAAGCCATTTGAACAAATGACTGACGAAGATTACGCTGATCTTGGACTACAGTCAGGATTGGAAATACATCAGCAAATCCTGACGGAAAAAAAGTTGTTTTGCCGATGCCCTGCGGGTCATTATTCGACCGAATATGATGCGGAAATTCTCCGCCACATGCGTCCGACGCTATCGGAACTCGGCGAATACGACGGCACCGCTTTAATGGAATTCAAGACAAAAAAAGAAATCATCTACCAAATCAATCGCGAGACAGTTTGCACGTATGAAATGGATGACACGCCGCCTTTTGAGATCAATCAAAGCGCGCTCGAAATCGCATTTCAAATCGCAATGCTGATGAATTACAAACTCGTGAATGAAATTCACATCGCAAGGAAACAATATCTCGACGGAAGCATTCCAACCGGATTTCAACGAACGACGATTGTCGGTGTCGATGGTTTCATTCCCTACAAAAACCGAAATATTGGCCTCATTCAGCTTGGTCTTGAAGAAGATTCCTGCCGCGAAGTTAGCGACATCGGTCATCGGCGCGTTTATCGGACAGATAGACTCGGAATGCCGCTGATCGAAACGGTTACGCGTCCGGAAATGCACACGCCTCAGGAAGTCGCCGACGTTGCGAATATTCTTCGCTGGTTAGTCAAAAGTACCGGATTTGTTCGGACTGGAATCGGCTCGGCGCGGCAAGATGTAAACGTCAGCATCAAGGGCGGGACGCGAATTGAAATCAAAGGCGTCCACCGGATTCCGCTCATTCCACTTTTAATCTACAATGAAGCCATGCGTCAGCGATCACTCCTACTGATTCGTGACGACTTACGAGAGCGCGGAATCACTGAATCGACGTTTAAAGCCGAAACCGCCGATGTGACTCATCTGATGACAAGTACGCAATGGGACCCGATTCGCTGGGCATTGCAACACAATGAAAAAATCGCATGCGTCAATTTAAAAGGTTACAGCGGCATTCTCAGTTATCCGACGCAAACCGGAAAAGTTTTTTCCAAAGAAATTTCCGACCGCGTCCGCGTTATTGCTTGCCTCACGCGACTTCCGAACATTTTGACTTCTGAAAGTACCGAAGAAACTATTGGAAGTCATGTCTGGAATAGAATCCGCAAACTCTTCTCGGCAACGTCACAGGACGCGCTGGTTATCGTTTGGGGAAATGAACAAGATTTGCAAACCGCCATTCAAGAAATCATTATCCGCGCTCGTGAAGCGATGATCGGAGTTCCGGGTGAAACCCGGCAGGCGCTGGCTGATGGAACGAACGGTTTCGAACGAATCCTTCCTGGACCGGAACGCATGTATCCGGACACGGATTTACCGCCACTGGAATTTCCGCCGGAGCGCGTCGAAGTCCTCCGAAAAAATCTTCCACCCCCAATATGGGAGCGTAGAACTCGATATAGAGATGCTGGAATTCCCAACCATCTAATCATTCCAATTGCCGCTTCGCCGCGTGCTTTATTTTTCGATCGGTTGATCGAAGCGAACGATCTTTCACCGAAATTCTGCGCAAGAATTTTCTTCGAAAAAATAGTCGCATGGCGACGTTGTGGATTACCAACGGAAAGACTGACCATTGCGGTTTTTTCGGAGTTTTTCGGAAAAATAGTCTCCGATCCTTCGCTCCTCCCAAACGCTGAACGAATCCTCCGCCAATTTCTCACATCGGATGAAAGTCTCTCAATAATTATAGAAGCGTTTTCACCGATTTCAATTTCGCATGATGAGATTTTATCTGCGCTGGTTGATATTGATAAAACCGAACCACCAAAATCGCCGCAGATTGAGGCAAACATCCGCTATTTTATAGGAAAGTTAATGAAACGATTCCAGTTCAGGATTCCAGCGAAAACCGTCTTACCCATCGTCGGTGAATTTGTAAAAAATGGGAGGCGCTCATGAGCAACAATCCCTATAAAGGTTATCGCGATCCCGTTCTTTCTGTTTTAAAAGAAAACTCGGTCGAAGTTTGGAGCGACGTTGAACTTCTGACCGATCAGGGCGAATTCAAAGGCATCATTCTGCCTCGCAGTGAAACTTCCGATGCCAAACATGTCGTCTTAAAATTGCGAAATGGTTACAACATCGGCATCGCCTTCAATCGGATTCGTTCCATCAAGGAAATCGGACGAAAAGAGGCGCATTACCAGATTCCCGAAAAGGAATTTCCGCGCGATCCGAAGAAACCGAACGTCAAATTACTCGGAACGGGCGGAACGATCGCCAGCCGTCTGGATTATCGGACGGGCGCCGTCATTCCGGCATTTTCACCCGGAGAATTGTACGGATCGGTTCCGGAACTTGCCGATTATTGTAATTTGGATACCGAGCGGCTTTTTGGCGTTTTCAGTGAAAACATGGGACCGGAGCAATGGATCGCGACCGCTCAGGCGATTGCCGCGGAAATCCAAAAAGGAACGCATGGAATCGTCATCGGTCATGGAACGGACACGATGCATCACACATCGGCGATTCTCTCGTTCATGGTTCAGAATTCACCAGTTCCGATTGTCATGGTTGGATCGCAACGATCTTCCGATCGTCCCTCTTCGGATGCGGCGTCGAACCTGATCCACGCCGTTAAAACCGCCGCGGAAAGTGACATTGCTGAGACGATGGTTTGCATGTTCGGACCGACTTCCGATCAATATGCGCTTCTGCATCGAGGCACGCGCGTCCGAAAAATGCACTCCAGTTACCGCTCGACTTTCCGTACGATCAGCGATATTCCACTAGCAATGGTTGATCGGGAGAAAATCACTCCGTTGAGACAGGATTATCAGCGGCGCCGGCCTGATAAAAATGTCACGCTCAACACAGCATTCGAGGAAAAGGTTTCCATCGTCTATTATTATCCGAACATGAAACCTGACATCATCGACTCGCTCATCGACAATGATTATCGCGGTATCATCATCGCCGGAACCGGTCTCGGGCACGTCAACAAGCCACTTTATCCGTCGCTGAAACGCGCCTGCGATAAAGGAATTTCCGTGTTTATGACGGTTCAAACATTGTGGGGTTATGTCCAGATGTATGTTTATGAAACCGGGCGCGAGATCATGCAACTCGGCGTCATTCCGGCGGCAAATCTCCTTCCGGAAGTCGCGTACGTCAAGCTCGGCTGGGCGCTCGGTCAGACAAAGGATCCGCAAAAAGTTAAAGAAATCATGCTGACGTCCATCGCGGGAGAAATCACCGAGCGCGAACCGTACGACGGTTATCTGATCTATCAGGGCGGCATTCCAGAAGTCGTAGAATTCCTACGACAAATTAAACGATAAAAGAAGGAAGAATTTCGGAGGTTTTCATGAACAAACGACTAATCACATTTTTTACGTTTATACTGACTGCCACGATTCTTCTAGCAACACCTGACGGAGATTTGCGAACGAATACTTCGCACGTCCTTTTCTCTTCGATTCCTAAACATTTTCAATTATATACGCGAAATGAAAACGATTCGGCGACTGTCGCCATTTCCGGAAAAGTCACGACGACCGGTTACGATTCCATCCAAACGGTTGTCTATCGAAACGGCGAAATCTGGAAAAAGATCGCCCAACCGCTTGCCTATTCAGGTTCCGAAGCTGCATTTTCCCTGAAACCGCAAATCCATGCTGAATTGTCCGAGTACAAATTCGATGTCGAACTTATAGCGGGCACACAAAAAACTCTAATTGTTACCTGTGACAGTATCGTTTGCGGAGATGCCTTTTTACTCTGTGGACAATCAAATTCACATAATGCGCTTTCAACGGAAACCTATGAAAATGAATTTTGCCGGACGTTTGGCGTGAAAGTCGGCAATTCCAATTATTATCCATATAATCCGGCGGATACGCTCTGGAGCCGCGCTCGCGGCTACTCTTCAGTCGGGCCGAACGTCGGTGTATTCGGGCTCGAACTTCAGAAATTCCTAACCGATGAAATAAAGGTCCCATCCTGCATCATTAACGGCGGAACCGGCGGAAGCATCATCAGCGAAAACCTTCCGAATTCGGCAAATCCCGCCGATCTGAACACGATTTATGGCAAAGTCCTCTATCGTGTTCGGGAAGCCGAATTATCGCGAATCCGTGCAATGATCTGGTATCAGGGCGAGAATGACGCCGATTCCATTAACACCGTGGCATGGCTCGGCCGGTTCAAGACATTGCTGGAAGGTTGGAAAACTGATTTCCAACCGGAAAAAGTCTATGTGTATCAAATTCATCCCGGATGCGGTGGAACATGGATGAGCAAATTGCGCGAAATTCAACGCACGATTCCCGACTCGCTCGCCGAGCCAAATATCACGATGCTATCGACATGCGGCGCAGTCGGCCACGATGGTTGTCACTACGTCAAGGAAGGATATATAATGTTGGCGCGCTGGTTGTTCGATGTTATGCGCGCCGATTTTTATGGCGCATATACGGATATAATCGATTATCTGCCGCCGAACATTCAAAGCGCCAATTACGATCCGGCAACGCTTCAACTTACTCTAACTTTCGATAATACTTACGAACTCGTCTGGCCGGCGGATACATTGAACGAAAGCCTGACCGACTATTTCTATCTCGATAACGGATTCGGCAATATCGCCTCGGGAATAGCGCGTAACGATTCGGTGATCCTGACGCTTGGGAGTCAGCATTTCTTTAAGACGATCACGTACTTACCGGATCAAAATTACAACGATGGAAGCGGTTATTATTACGGTCCGTGGTTGAAAAACAGCCGGGGAATCGGCGCTTTCTCCTTTCATGGAATCAAAATTCATAATCCATCTGAAACGGTTCGTCTCATTTCACCAAACGGCGGAGAAATCTGGATTCCCGATTCAACTTATGAAATCACATGGGAACAATCGAATCTCTCGAAAATCAAATTGCTATACTCAGCGGACAGCGGACAAACCTGGATCGACATCGCTGATAATCTCGATGCAAGCATCTGTCATTTTTCATGGAAGACGCCCGCCGACGTCGCATCGAAATCCTGCAAAGTTCGGATCGTCGATATGAATAATTCGATTACCGCCGACGAAAGCAACGCGCTGTTCGGCATCTTCCAGAAAAAGATCACTGTGACTTATCCGAACGGCGGCGAAGTATTGGAAGTCGGTTCGACGATCACAATCTCTTGGACAAGCAGTTTTGTCGATTATGTTCGAATTCAGTATTCTGTTGATAACGGCGTAAATTTTGCGACGATCAAATTGCGGGTTCCGGCGTCTTAACTGACTTATTCGTGGAAAATCCCGACGCTTGCATCGACAATTTGCCGTATTAAAATCCGTGACGTGGACGACGTGCTTATTGCCGATCTTAGTGACTCCATTTTTACTATACGGACAGGCTCCGTTGTCGAGCCGGAAATGAATCTTCCAACCGTATTTGCGCTAGAGCAAAATTATCCAAATCCGTTCAACGCCGTCACGACATTCCGGTATGCTTTACCGACGACGAGCGACGTCAATCTGACAATCGTCAATTCAGTTGGTAAGACAGTTGCCGTTTATACAGTTGATCGTCAATCTGCCGGTTATCACATTTTCCGAATTTCGTCGGAAAACCTGCCGTCGGGAATATATATTTGCAGATTTTCGGCGCAATCGATAACGACTGACAAATCTTTCCATTCAGTGAGGAAGATGGCGCTGATCAAATAAAGTGTTCGGAAATCACTTGCCTGATTACCTGAAAGTTTTAAGACAACTTTTTCGGTTTTCGCTTCGTCTTATTGAGTGTTCTTTTAAAATCGTGAAACTCAATAGAAAGTGGAAAACAATGAAAACTCTGTTCAAAATTACCGCATTATCTTTGCTCTTTGCCAGCATCCTTTTCGGAACGTACCTGATGGCGTTCAACAGCCAAAAAACAGTTATCATCATCGTGAATTCGACGGAAGAGAACTTTGACTACACATTATCCAACGCCCTCGTTTCGCTCTCGCAATCGGGCGAGACCACCGGTTATGGAAAGATAATCATCAATCTTCCGAACTCCAAAATCACGGCAAATGTCAAACTCAGCGTTATCAAATTACTGTCCAACGGACATATTTCCGCAAGCCGATTCATCAGAAAACACGTGATATTCAGTTGATTCCAAGCAGACATCGTTTTTCTCCCTCATCGCGTCAGATTCTCAAATCCGACGAAAAACACGGCATCCATAAAACCGTCAGGTTTGAGAACCTGACGGAACAGAAAAACGATATTTTTCCCGTTTCTTCCTGTCTTCGCGCTTTCATGTGCCCCCTCCCAAACATAACTCACGACCTTCCGAACATAACTCATTCAATTTTTTTGTACCTTAGTTATACTTTGGAGCCCCTGAGTTATGTAAAAAGCGTCCTGTAGTTATACTTTTTCAGGGTGTAGTTATATTTTAGAGCCCCTAAGTTATATCCGGGAGCCCCTCAGTTACCTTCCGAACATACCTTAGTTATGTTTTAGAGTACCCAAGTTATATTTGCGAACCTCGTAGTTCACCTGCGATTGTCCTGAATTGACAACCGAAATTGGCAATATCTTGCCGGATCGTTTCTGTGATAAAATGAGCGCTTATTTACGGGTTGTGTAAATCAAAGTGTGTAAACTCATAAACAAGTTAGACATAATTCTTTAAAATTTCCTCAAAGTAAATTAACAATTGCGCATA
>PEYN01000210.1 GCA_002774355.1 Candidatus Marinimicrobia bacterium CG08_land_8_20_14_0_20_45_22
CAATAATTGGGGAAGATATGTCTGCGAGCGGTATATGTACAGGGAAACCGATTATAACTCCGCATCTTCGCCAAATGGCCACACTGCGGGAAAAGGCGGCTACGGTTACATGTGGGGAACCGGCGGAACTCCAAATTCTAAGATGGCAAATTATTATCAATTTCACGGTTTGACGGCTACTCAGATTTGGCCAAGTTCAACAACGACAACCTGGAATATTGCCACAGCTGAAATCGCCAATGGTCGTCCGTACACGATGTGCGTCTGGTTGACATCTTCCGGTCATTTGGTTCTCGGAAAAGGCGTTGTCGAAGGTCAGCATACGATGATTTTCAACGATCCGTACGGCGATAAAAATAAGCCCGGCTATCCCAACTATTACGGGTTCGGCGCGAAATACGATTGGCCGGGATATAATCATGGAAATGTCAATCTCGCATCTGCCGGTTCGGGAATTCCGTGGTGTATTTCAGTAACTGGTCATAAACCGGCGCCCGCCGATACTCTGATCGACGATCTCCAAATCAATAACGGTTTTTATCTGCACGCGAAAGCGCCGTCCACGATGGCAAATTGGCGGGATAAGAAAACCGGCGGATACAATAATCATTTTTGGTGGACTTACACGACTGCAGACGCGGTAATAGATACTGGTTATGCTGTTTGGACGCCGAACCTGCCACAAACCGGTTTCTACGAAGTTTTCGTATATATTCCATCAACTGACAACCAAACTGACTCTGCTAAATATGTCGTGAACCATTCCGACGGAATGTCGGAAGTTTGGATCGATCAGGCGACTGCCGCCGGGAATTGGGTTTCGCTCGGTAAATACATTTTTGAGAATGACGGCACGCAGAATATCCGGCTTGGCGACGGCACGGGAGTTAGAGGGAAAAAGATCGTCTTTGACGCCGTTAAATTTGTTGAATTGGATCAGCCGGTTGTGGCGTTCGATGCTAATAGGTATTCCGGGAATGCGCCACTAACCGTCGAGTTTAATGAAATGGTTGAGTATGCGCCGGAAAACTGTTCGTGGTTTTGGGAATTTGGCGATGGAGAAACGAGTTCCGAGAGCAATCCGAAACACGTCTATCAGGAAAAAGGGATTTACACCGTGACATTGACGGTTAATTATGCCGCTGTTTCATATTCGACCTCCCGAACTGCGCTCATATCAGTTGGCGATCCGCTGAATGGCGATTTTCCGCTGGTTATTCCGGAAAATCTGTCTCAGATTTCGACGCAGACGCCACTCTTTTTCTGGATTTTCACCGAGCAGGAGCAGATAAAAGCCGGCGATGTTTTGGCATCGTTTATTCCTAAGGGCATGAAAATTCCAACGATTGCATCCAATCAAAAATTGACAAATGTAGGAATTGAAACTTACCGTCTGTTTATTGATACTGACTCCGATTTTTCCGATGTCGCGCCGGCTTTGGTCGATACGAACTTTTACAAACCGGACACGGCGTTGATTGAGAATGCAAATTATTATTGGATGGTCGAAGCGGTCACATTAACCGATACGTCGCGTTCGGCAATTTGGACATTTAACATCAACAGTAAAAATTCTCCGCCGCAGACGTTCACGCTGATCTCGCCATATCCGAACGATCTGAGCGAATCGCCGCTGATGACTTTTTGCTGGAATGAATCGTCCGATCTGGATGTCGGCGACGAAATCACTTATCAACTCAGGATTGGGAAAGTTATTACAGATATGCAGATCGTTTATTCCGGAACGGCGACATCGTGCGCATTGACTCAGCCGTTGAACGATAATTCGGTTTATTACTGGAAAGTAGATGCTATCGATCGATCCGGAGCGAAAACGGAAAACAGCGAAGGTTTTGTCCGTCTCATAATCAATCAGCAAAACGAACCGCCTTTGCCGGTCAGTTTGATCACACCGACGGACGCCAGCGTTGAGAAAGACCTCGTTCCGAAATTTTATTGGACGAAAGGCATCGATCCCGATCCCGACGATAAAATCCGGTATGTTCACAACTACTGGATCAAAGACGGCGCCAGAATTTACACGACGAAATGCGACACGAATACGCTGAAAAGTAAACGCATGAAAGACAACAGTCAGTATTTCTGGACGATTCAGACGGTCGATTTCGATAGCGCATATTCGTTTTCAGATACATTGACATTTTACACCGACGCTTATCCGGAAGCGCCGAAAGCGTTTGCGACTGTTAGCCCGATTAATGAATCGCAGTCCGGCGTGAATGCGACCTTTGTCTGGCATCCGGCGAGCGATCCCGATCCGCTGGATTTTCCAACATACCAGTTGGTTTATTCTAAAGATTGGTCTGACAGCACGAAGTATAATTATATCAAAAATATTCCGGATACTTCCGTAGTCGTTTTACTTGAAAATGACTCAGAAATTTACTGGTTAGTCGAGGCGGTCGATAAAGATGGTTTAAAAACCGGGGCGAACGGCAATTTACCTTTCCATCTGGTCGTTAGCGGAACAGGGATTGATGTTCGGCAAGCATTACCGAGACGTTTTGCGCTTTATCCGAATTATCCAAATCCGTTCAATCCAACGACGTCCATCCGGTACGATCTGCCGAATGATGCTTTCGTTCGTTTGCAAATTTTCGATATGCTGGGAAAACCGGTTCGTCTGCTGGTTCAGAAAAAAGAGAATGCCGGATATAAATCAGTCGTCTGGAATGGAAAAGATGATTTTGGAAGACCGGTCAGCGGCGGCGTCTATTTTTACCGTCTGGAAGCGGGCGAATTTCAGAAAACGGGAAAGATGGTTTTAGTGAAGTGAGAACGATGATTGAGAGTAAACCACAAAGGCTCAAAAACATAAAATTTATGATTTATTTTTCTTAGTGCTTTCGTGTCTTCGTGGTTATTAGGAGGTTTTAAAATTATGAAAACGATTTTAATTACAGGCGCGACTTCTGGATTCGGAAAAGCATGCGCAATCCGTTTCGCGGAAGCCGGTTGGCGATTGATACTGGTCGGCAGGAGAGAAGAACGATTAGCGACGCTGAAGAAGCGATTCGAACCCAAAACGCCGGTACTGACTATTAAATTAGATATTCGCGATCGTCAGGCGGTCACAGAGAGTTTATCCAAAATTCCGGAGCAGTTTTCAGCGATCGATGTGCTTGTCAATAACGCCGGTTTGGCGATGGGACTTACGCAAGCGGCAACGGCGGACCTCGACGATTGGGACACGATGATCGACACAAATGTAAAAGGATTGACCTACTGCACTCGTGCAATTTTGCCGGGAATGGTGAAACGCAACAGCGGTCATATCATTAACATTGGTTCGATTGCCGGAAATTGGCCATACGCCGGAGGGAATGTTTACGGCGCAACCAAAGCGTTTGTCAAACAGTTTTCACACAATCTTCGCGCCGATCTTTCCGGTACGAACGTTCGGGTTACCAATATCGAGCCCGGCTTGGCGGAGACTGAATTCTCGATTGTCCGGTTTAAAGGTGATCAGGAAAAGGCAAAGAAAGTTTATGAAGACATCAAACCTTTGACAGCGGAAGATATTGCGGAGTGCGTGTTCTGGTCTGTAAATCTTCCGGAACACGTCAACATTAACAGGATTGAAGTCATGCCGACCTGCCAGACCGCAGGTGGACTAATGGTTTCCAAAGACAAGAAATAAACAAAGAATGGATTTGTTATTTTGAGGCTTGGAAAATTTTAGTGATATAAATACATTAACAGCCGATGCGAACAACCGTGAAAAATATAGGCAACCGCAAAAAAGAGCATCTGCAAATTGCGTTTGACGAAACGATGCGGTATCAACTTACAAAAACGGGTTTCGATCGATACAGATTTGTGCATAACGCGCTTCCGGAAATGAACCTGACCGACGTGGATACATCGACGGAATTCCTGGGTTACAAATTGCATGTACCGCTGATATTTACGGCGATGAGCGGAGGCGAACGCGACGGCAAACGGTTAAACAAAGATTTAGCAATCGTCGCAAACGCCGAGAAAATTGCACTGGGTTTGGGAAGCATCCGACCGGCTTTGGAAAATCCGCGTTGCATATCTTCTTACAGGATTTCTCGTGAATTTGCGCCCGATGTTCCAATCATTGCCAACATTGGAGCGGCTCAATTGTCCGTCGGAATTGATACGGTTAAATTGAATCGCGTCATGGAAGAGATCGGAGCGACGGCGCTTTCCATTCATCTGAATCCGCTTCAGGAAGCGCTTCAACCGGAAGGTCATGCCGCTTTTCGCGGCGTGAGTCGCGCCATCGAAATTTTAAAAGAAACAGTTCCACTGCCGATTATCATTAAAGAAGTCGGGTTTGGTTTGTCCGTTGATGTCATTAAAAGGCTTCAGAAGATCGGAGTTGAATGGTTCGACGTTGCTGGTTCAGGCGGAACTTCATGGGCGCGTATCGAACATCGACGGATCGAGAACGAATTTGATCGCAAAACGGCTGAGGATTTTTTCGAATGGGGAAATCCGACGACCGATTGCATCACCGAAGCAAAGAAGTTAAAAGGCGTTCATCTGATCGCTTCCGGCGGAATCCTGAATGGGATTGATTTTTCCAAAGCGATTGCGCTCGGAGCGGAACTCGGCGGTTCTGCGGCGATTTTTTTACGCGTGCATCACGACAATGGAATCGAAGGTCTTGCTGAAACGATATGGCATTTCAAAGAAACGCTTCGATTGACGATGTTTTGCACTGGTTGCAAAACATTGGCAGATTTTTCTGGAAACCAGAAGATTATCAAGAAAATAGATTGATGGATAATTTGAATTAAGGTTGTTAGAATGATCCAAAAACTTAGGATGGTTCTCATTTGTCTGTTATCGCTGACACTCGCAAGCGGACTCATCGCCGCTGAACAGTTCTCGATTTTGATGTCGGCGACAACTCAGGGCGAAGTCGAACCTTGTGGGTGAAGAACCAGTCGTCTTGGCGGTCTTGCCAGGAGAGCCACGGTTTTTACGAAATATCTCCGGGAAAATCCCGGGACTCTGAAACTCGATGCGGGCGATCTGTTCTTCGGGAATGAACCTTCAAAGTTGAACCAGCATTTAGAATCGGGCGAGTTCATTGTTCAATCATATAATTTGCTCGGTTATCACGCGGTAAATCTTGGTGGAAACGATTTTCTCGGCGGTCGCGAATTCTTACAGGAATTGAAACCACTGGCGAAGTTCTCGTTCGTTTCGGCAAATGTTATCGATGACCAAACGCACGCGTTGATGTTTGCGCCGTATAAAATTTTACGGGTGAATAAAAAACGAATCGGCATAATCGGTATTACTTCAAAACCGCAATACGTAGCCGAAGGTTTGGAGTTTAACGATCCGAAAGCCGCGTTGGAAAAATATTTGCCGGAACTGAAAAAACAGACGGATTATATTGTCGTTTTAGCGGCGTTGAACCAGAAAGACGAAGCGCGATTGATGGAAGCCAATCTCTCTGTCGATTTTATGCTGATGTCGGCGACTTTCCGTTATTCCAGAAATCTTGAACCCATCAATGGAATTCCTGTTGCAAGAGTCGGATATATTGGGAAATATATCGGTTTTATTAAAGCGACGATCGATCAACCGGATAAACCGCTTGAGGATATTTCCAAGATTCGCTTTCAACTGAAGTATGTGGCCGAACGTCTGCAGTCGTTCACGAATGAAGCAAAAGGGAAATCATTCGAGGAATTTTATAAAGATAAACAATCGATACTTGACATCATCAAGAACTTGCAACAACACGAACAGGAATTAAAACGCCAAGAGAGTCTGGTTGTCAATCCTATCGAGTTTGAATTAATCCCGCTGGATGACGCGGTACAGGACGAACCAGCGATGCGTCAGAAGGTGAATAGTTTTGTAGAACGCATGAAAGGTCTTGGTTTTACAATAGAACCTACGCATTGATGAAACTTGGGCTTGTTTCTGACGCTTATTTGTCGTAAAATTGACCCGCTTTTTAAAGGTTTGGGGCTGTAGCTCAGCTGGGAGAGCGCTTGAATGGCATTCAATAGGTCGTGAGTTCGATCCTCATCAGCTCCACAAAAAAAAAGACAAGAATAACCGAGCGGATGAACTTTATCCTTTTACGGGAGAGCGTCCC
>PEYN01000211.1 GCA_002774355.1 Candidatus Marinimicrobia bacterium CG08_land_8_20_14_0_20_45_22
ATTCAAAAATATTAATCCACTTTTACCCACTCATTCCGCGAAAGAACCTTTAATATTAATGTTATCAAATACCTAATATCAAAAAGAATGTATTGAAATTAACAATAGTTTGTCAACAGTATTGAGGCTTCACCCCATTAGAAATTGCCTGAATTAATCGGCGAGGATTTCATTATAAATCAACATTTCCGTACTATAAGCTGTCTTGTCAATCCCTGTGACACGGGACAGGATTTCAAAATATTTAGGGACTTTTTGATATTTTTCTATGAATTTTTGTTCCACAGCCTGACACGTGGAAGGTTGTGTTAGATAGTTTACTACTTCGGGTGCGCCGAGTGAATGGTAGGAAGCGATAATAAGAATGGAATTCTTTGCAGGGCCGGGCAATTTGACCGCTAAAACAAGGTCTTCATTTGGTCAAGTCATAAAGCCGAAAGAATCTCATTAATCGATAGTTCAACCTGCGAGATCGTGTCCAATGTCGTCCTGAGATCGCAGATTCGTACAAATTATTTCGGCTGGAAAACCGAATCAGGAAAATTCGACCTGATCTCGGAATTGACAATCGACGCTGGCAGTCGTTTAACCAAACACTCGATTCAAATCACGGACAATCCGCCAAATCTTTGCACCGGAATCGTGAAAATGGAGAATACGACGGTTTTCACTTCTCCGGCAAATATGGATGGTTGGATGTATTTAGCAACTTACGGTAAACAAAGCCTTGCCGGTGATAGTCTCGGACTGTCGATTTTGTTTCGGAAAAACAATCTGGTTCAGTTGACGGAAGATGCGAATAGTCATGTTGTTGTTCTGAAACCATCCGATAACTCGTTGACTTACTACTTCTTAGCGGCATGGGAGAAAGAACTGGACGGAATCCGATCAGGCAAACAATTCATACAATACTTAAATGAAACTGTCAGAAAATTGGATAATTCAATCGTAGTAAATATAGAATAAATCTGTCGGTCAATGGAATGATTTAATAGTTTTAGACATATTTTCGTTATCATTCAAATTATATAAGAATTTGAGGGTCTGACAGCCGAATATAAATTTTGAAACCAATTCTTGTCTTTCTGCCTCTAATCACTGAAATTTACCAAGAATCAAGGAGTATTAATGAAAGTAAGATTGATCAGTTTAGTATTGATGTTTGTAATGGGAACCGGATTACTGGCAGAAGGTAAGCCGTGGTATTCGTTCAACGAGGGAATTCAAAAAGCTAAAAAAGAGAAAAAGCACGTTGTCATCGATTTTTATACCGATTGGTGTAAATGGTGCCATGTGATGGAAAAGGAAACTTTCTCTGTGCCTACGGTTGAAAAGTACCTTTTTGAGAATTTCGTTCCAATTCGCATCAATGCGGAAAATGCAACGGAAAAACTTCAGTTTCAGGGAAGAATCTATTCACCGATGCAACTAACTCAAGCTTTTCAGGTAACCGGTTTTCCTTCGATCGCTTTTGTTACGTCTAATTCGGAAGTAATAGCCGTAATTCCCGGATATATTAAAAAAGATATGTTTATGAATCTCCTGAGATATATGAAAAGCGAGTCCTATAAATCCAGGATGACGCTTGAAGAATTTCTGAAAAGAGAAGCCAGCAGTAAAAAATAACTCTGCTATGATAATTTGATTTTGTTCATTCGTTCAATTCGTTATATTTAAACGAAACGTTAAATAAATGATAATAATTACTGAGTGATTTAAAAAAAATTGATGAATGGAATAAATAGATTTTCCCGACTTTTTATAACGTTTCTAATCTCGACCATTGCATTTTCAGAACCGATCGATTCTCTTTTAATGATGATTCCGACGGTTAGTGGAAAGGAAAAAGTTATACTTCTTACGGAAATCTGTAACGGCTACAGGGAAATTTCTCCCCGCAAAGGTCTCAACTACGGACGATCTGGCTGGCATCTGGCGCGAGAAATTGGCGATGAATTCGGCGAATCGGAAATTCTGGACGCCATGGCATTCAACTGTTCTTTGCTCGGAATGTATGATTCTACGATATATTTTTCGAAACTGTCTCAGAAATTAGATGAAAAAATAGGAAATAAACGCGGGTTGGCGCAATCTCTTAATAATATCGGCCTTGCATACTATTTTACAAGTAATTACACACAATCTCTAAGCCATCATATTCAGGCGTTACATCTCAGGGAAGCGCTTTCTGATTCCGTTGGACTTTCAAAATCCTACAACAATATTGGATTGGTTTATCTTGCAATTGAAGCGTATAATGACGCGCTTACGTATTTTAATAAATCCTTAGATTTTAAAAGGAAATTAAACGACCAACTTGGAGTCGTCCGAACGATGGAAAATATCGGCGAAACGTATTACCGTTCCGGTGATGTACAAAAAGCGAAGCAGTGTCATGAAGAAGCACTCATTCTAAGCCGAAAAATTGGTTATGGACCCGGAACGGCACTCACTAGTATTAATCTTGGACGAACCTATATTCAGATGGGTGAATATGAGAAAGCGCTGAAATTACTCTATGAAGCAATTCCGCTATATGAAAAAGTCGAAAATCTGGGCGGTATCACTGAATCCAGAAATCTCATCGGATTAGCCTATTCAGAAGCGGGCAAATATGATTTGGCAATCCAGCAAATACAAAAAGCGCTCAAAATCGGAAAGTCCATTAACGCATTAGATCATATCAAGGAAAGTCACAAGTATTTATCGAAAATATACGAAAAACAGGGGAAACTGAATCTCGCACTGGAAAATTACAAAATTTACGAAGAGATCAAAGACACGATTTTTAGTATAAATAATATGAAAAAGATAGCCGCCATAGAGTTCAAGTGGCGTCTGGAAGACCGTGAGAAAGAAGATCAGATAAGGGCTAAAGACCAACAAATCAAAGACTTAGTCGTTAAACGCGGAAAAATTATCAAAAATGCCATCATCGGAATTCTGTTGATTTCGTTAATTGCTCTTATGATTCTCTACAATCGTTATCGCCTGAAAATCAAGTCAATGGAGGAAATTTCCGAACTTCAGGAACTTCTGCCGATCTGTTCTAACTGCAAAAGAATTCGTGACGATTCGGGTTATTGGCATCGGGTTGAAGAATATTTCAAGGAACATTCGGGAACGGTTTTTACGCATGGAATTTGTCCCGACTGCGCAAAAAAAATGTACCCGGAATATTACGATAAAATGTATGCGAAAGAGGTAAAAGACGAACAATGATTGATCTGACGGTAACATTCTACATTAAATACGATTAAATGTCTGTGAATTATCTCATTACCAAAAACAAAAAGGAGGTTTCTCTTTATGAAAAAACTTACAATTGTCGTGTTAGCCGCTTTGATGTTGATTTCCTGCGGTAAACAGAATAACGAAGAAGCCGCGCAGGCTTTTATTGACACTCTGACGACGGTGATTGCTCCGCTTTATAACGAAGCCGCGTTGGCATCTTGGAACGCCTCAGCCACTGGGAAAATGGAAGAGTATGACCGCAGTGCTCAGATAAATATGGAAATCACCAAAGTTTTTTCCGATAAAGCGAATTTTGAAAAAATTAAGAAATTTCACCAAGAAGGTGTAAAAGATACGCTGTTGTCAAGGCAACTGGATGTATTTTACAACGAATATGTCACGAATCAGGCGGATACGGCGCTGTTGAATCAGATTACACGTTTAGCGGCGTCAATCGAAGGCAGATTCAATACGTTTCGGGGGAAAATTGACGGCAAGGAAGTTTCCGGAAACGATATAAAACAAATTTTAACGACATCAACAAACATGAATCAGCGGAAAAAAGCATGGGAAGCGTCGAAACAAGTCGCTCAAGTTGTTGAATCCGACATGTTGAAGTTGGTACATCTTCGGAATGAAGCCGCCCAGCAAATGGGATATAAAAATTTCTACGAAATGAGCCTGCTGTCCGATGAACAAGAACCCGCTGAGATAACCAGAATATTTGACGAACTCGAAGTCGCGACTCGCGAGCCATTTATTAAAGCAAAGTCTGAAATGGATGCCATTCTTGCCAAACGGTTAAAAATTAAGCCGGAAAATTTGATGCCTTGGGATTATGCCGATCCGTTTTTTCAGGAAGTTCCGCAGTTATCGGATGTCAATCTCGATAAATACTATGAAAAACAGGATGTCGTTAAATTAGTGGAAAAATTCTATCAGGGAATCGGACTTCCAGTCGATAAGATTCTCGCAAAATCCGACCTGTATGAACGTCCCAACAAATATCCGCATGCCTTTTGTACGGATATCGATCGGCTTGGAGATGTTCGTATCATGGTAAACGTCCGGAACAATACCGATTGGACTGGAACTGTTTTGCACGAACTCGGACATGCGGTTTATAGCTATAATGTCGATTCCAGCCTTCCGTACATATTGAGGAGCGAAGCGCATACGTTCACGACGGAAGCGGTTGCCATGTTCTTCGAAAGGCTATCCCGAAACCCGGAATGGATTCAGGAAATGACCGGAATTTCAGACGAGGAAAAAGCAAAAATCACTGATCTGACAGCTCAAACGCTGAGATATGAGAGTTTAATTTTCGCACGCTGGTCTTTGGTTGTGTACAATTTTGAGAAGAATATGTATGAAAATCCGGATCAGGATTTAAATAAACTCTGGTGGGATTTGGTGGAAAAATATCAGATGTTAAAACGACCAGAAAACCGAAATCTGCCCGATTATGCTTCAAAGATTCATATTTGTTCGTATCCGGTTTATTATCATAATTACCAATTGGGTGGACTACTGGTTGCGCAATTTCTGAACACAATCGCAAAATCCCAGAACGTCGCTTCGTTTAAAGATATTCAATTTGCCAATAATCCAGCGATTGGCGACTATTTCAAGACGAAGGTGTTTTTCCCTGGCAGAAAATATCCGTGGGAAAAGATGGTCATCGGAGCAACAGGCGAAAAATTGACTGCCAAATATTTCGTTGAAATGTTGTAATCATCAGTCCAATAAAATATCGGTTATTAAAAGGGCGCAAGAGATTGCGCCCTTTTGTTTGAAGCGGAAACGTCTTTAAATGTGTTTTTGAATGATAAATTGTTTTTTAGAAAAAATGTCCATATTTTAGTTTAGTATGAAACTATAACTAACTTTAATTATATCAAAACCCTCTGGAACGGATGTAAGAAATCATGACCACAGGAATCACTGAACTCGTCGAAAAATTCTCCCGCAACTTCACCGAATACAAGAATCAAAAATACAACGAGACGCAAGTGCGGGTCGAATTCGTCAATCCGTTCTGGGAGTTAGTCGGCTGGGACGTCAATAACGTATCTGGTTATTCATTAGCATTCCGCGATGTGATCCACGAAGACGAAGTCCGGGTCGGATTAAACACGAAAGCCCCGGACTATTCTTTCCGCATCGGCGGCAGACGGATATTTTTTCTGGAAACCAAGAAACCGTCCGTCGATCTGAAAAACGATCCCGCTCCGGCTTTTCAATTGCGCCGCTATGCCTACAGCGCCAAACTGCCAGTCTCGATCCTGACCGATTTCGAGGAATTCATCGTTTACGATACGACTCTCAAACCCGCCATCACGGATAAAACGCACGTCGGACGGATGCTTTACTACACTTATCAGGAATACGCCGAAAATTGGGAATCCATGCAGGCAACTTTTTCCAAAGAAGCGGTTCTGCGCGGCGACTTCGAGCGTTTTATCCAGAGTAAACAGGGCAAAAAACCGCGCGCCGAGATTGACCGCGATTTTCTGAACGATCTCGATAACTGGCGCGTCAAACTTGCTCAAAACCTTGCCCTGCGCAATCTCAATCTATCCGAGCGCGAACTGAATTACGCCGTGCAAATCACCATCGACCGCCTGATCTTTCTGCGCATGAGCGAGGACCGCGGCATTGAAACCCAATATCCGCTTCAATCTCTTTTAAACGGCGAGCGCGTCTATCCGCGATTGGTCGAGATTTATTACCGAGCGGACGAACGCTATAATTCCGGGCTGTTCCATTTCAACGAAAAGGACGGCGCAAATCCCGATACCATTACGCCGAATCTGGCGATTGACGATAAATTGCTGAAAGAGATCGTTCGGAATCTCTACTATCCCGATTGCCCGTACGAATTCAGCGTTCTGCCGGTGGAAGTTTTAGGCAACGCCTACGAACAATTCCTCGGCAAACGCATTTCGCTGACCGCCGGACATCATGCCCGCATCGAAGAAAAGCCGGAAGTGCGCAAAGCCGGCGGCGTCTATTACACACCGCAATATATCGTCGATTACATCGTGAAAAACACGGTCGGGAAATTGCTGGAAGGCAAAACTCCCGCCGAAGTCTCCGAACTGCGCATCCTCGATCCCGCCTGCGGCAGTGGTTCGTTCCTGCTCGGCGCGTATCAGTACCTGATGGACTGGCATCTGGAATATTACCGCAAAGAATACGAAAAGACCGGCGTCATTCCGGTCGTTAAAGCAGAAAAAGGAAAACGCAAAGCCGCGACGCAGGCAATCTTTCCCGGTAAAGGCGGCGACTGGTTTCTCTCGACTGCCGAGAAGAAACGCATCCTGCTGAACAATCTCTATGGCGTTGATATTGACTCTAACGCCGTGGAAGTCACCAAACTCAGTCTCCTGCTGAAAGTGCTGGAAAACGAGGACAGCGAAACCCTTGCGCGGCAATTGGGACTGTGGCACGAACGCGCCCTGCCAAACCTTGCCAATAATATCAAATGCGG
>PEYN01000212.1 GCA_002774355.1 Candidatus Marinimicrobia bacterium CG08_land_8_20_14_0_20_45_22
TTTTTTCAGGACGATATAAGTCAAACTGAGCGCGTGGAGTTTCCGCAAACCGGAATATGGATTGTTTTCGCCTGTCAGTTCGGCGAGTTCGGTGTCGTTGATAAATAGCAGATCGACGCGGGGAATTACTTTCATCAGGTCGTCACGAGTCGTGTGAATCCATAGATTCATGGTGTCTAATGCAACGAATTTCGGTTTTTGTATTTTGTTTAAAATATCCGATTGAAGCGCCGGTTGAATATTTCCGAGAAAGACAAACGGCGTCTGAAGGTAGGCTTCAGGAATCTTCGGATCGAATGAGGCGAACACATTCAAATCGGTATAGAGCGTGTCGCGTTTATTGACGTCTGAATAATATTTTCCGCCCCACCGGAAGGTTTTCCCGTCGGCGATTTCGAGCCCACCCAGATCGACACGGTGTTTTTTTAGGAGTTCGATGGTTTCTTTCGGGAAATCGTTCCCGGCGACACCGACGAGCCGAACATTTGAAAAATGAGAAGCGGCAACGGAAAAGTAAACCGCCGAGCCGCCGATCGCATCAATGCGCTTTCCGAAAGGCGTTTCGACATCGTCAAAGGCGACGGAGCCGACAACCAGTACCGAATTTGACATGAGAAATTCCTCAGTTAGACGTTTCAATTTGCATCAGAAGATACAAAATCCGCCTGACGTTTTCAACATCATCTACGGAAAAATGCGTTGTGAATCCGTGTAAAACTGCTTATTTTCTTGACATGAAATACCGGTTTTGTTATCAATGCGGACATCCGATGGAACAGGTGAATATAGAAGGCAGAATCCGCACTTTTTGTCCTGCATGCAAGGCGGTTTTGTACGAAAATCCGATCCCGTCGGTGGCTATTCTTGCCGAAAACGATCGGAACGAAATTCTGCTCGTGAAACGAAATGTGGAACCGGGAAAAGGCGGCTGGTCATTAGCAGGCGGATTTATTGAAATGGGTGAAACGCCGGAAAACGGCGCGATTCGTGAACTGAAAGAAGAAACTGGACTGAACGGAATTCAGCCGACGTTATTCGACGTCAAAATTCATTTGAACGGGTATTACGGCGACATCCTCATCGTCATTTATCGGATGATTTTGCAGAGCTTCGAAATCCTACCCGGCGACGATGTTCAAGACGCGCGTTTTTTTAAAATTGACGAACGGCCGCAACTGGTTTTTTCGATCCACGAACAACTTCTGAAAAGATGGCTTTCGGAAAGAGAATCGAAAAAATATGAACGTATCGTCGGTAAAAAATAGGTTAATAAACGATGAATAAAAAAGTAAGAATCTCCACACTCCTGAAAATGAAATCTGAAAAACAGAAAATTACAGCGCTGACCGCGTATGATTACACTTTCGCCTATTTGCTGGACGAATCTGGCGTCGATCTGATTTTGGTCGGCGATTCGTGCGGAAACGTCTGTGCCGGATACGAGACGACATTACCGGTAACGATGGACGAAATGCTGTATCACATCAAATCCGTTCGTCGCGGCGTTCAACACGCACTGTTGGTCGGTGACATGCCGTTTATGTCGTATCAGGAAAGCATCGAATCGGCGATTCACAATGCAGGGCGATTTATGAAAGAGGGTGGCGTCGAAGCCGTCAAACTCGAAGGCGGCGAACCGGTTTGTCCGACGATTCGAAAACTCGTCGAGATTGGAATTCCGGTAATGGGACATTTAGGATTTACGCCGCAAAGCGTTCACGAATTCGGCGGCTACGGCGTCCGAGGCGCCAGCGAGATCGAAGCGGAACGAATCAAGAAAGACGCTCTGGCGCTGGAATCTGCCGGCGCGTTCTCAATTGTGCTGGAAAAAGTGCCAGCACAATTGGCAAAAACAGTTTCGGAATCGTTGAAAATACCGACGATCGGAATCGGCGCGGGCGTTGATTGCGACGGACAAATTCTCGTCATTTACGATTTGCTTGGTTTATTCGACAAGATGCAGGTCCGGTTTGCGCGGCGTTATGCCGATCTCAGTGAAACCATTCGGAAAGGCGTTTCGGACTATTGCTCGGATGTTCGGGCGGGGAAATTTCCTTCCAAAGAGGAGAGTTACTAAAAAATGAGAGTCGTGAGCAGTATTCCGGAAACACGGGAAATCCTCCGGGAAATTCGTCTTGCCGGAAAATCCGTCGGTTTAGTTCCAACGATGGGCTACTTGCATGAGGGACATCTTTCGCTCGTCGATGAAGCGAAGAAACGATGCAATTTTATCGTTATGAGCATTTTCGTCAACCCGACGCAATTTGGACCAAATGAAGACTTGGATAAATATCCGCGCGACTTTGAGCGCGATGAAAAATTAGCGCAGCAACGCGGTGTCGATCTGATATTTTATCCCAACGTGGCGGAAATGTATCCCAAACCATATTTTACTTATGTCATGACCGAACAACTTTCCAAAACGCTGTGCGGCGCGTCGCGTCCGATTCATTTCCGGGGCGTGACGACGATTGTTTCAAAATTATTCAACATCGTTCAGCCGGACATTGCGGTTTTTGGGCAAAAAGACGCTCAGCAGGCGATCATCATCCGGCGAATGGTTGACGATTTGAATTTTCCGGTTCAAGTTGTCGTCGCTCCGATCGTTCGGGAAGCCGATGGATTGGCAATGAGTTCGAGAAATGTCTATCTGTCACCGGAAGAACGTCAGCAAGCGCCAATTATTTTCCGCGCGTTGAAGTCAGCAAAAGAACTCGTATTAAATGGTAATCGGGATGCTTTAGCCGTAGCGGAATTGATCCGGCGAACGATTGGCGAATCGCGGCTTGCGGAAATTGAGTATATCGAAATCGTTAATTCGATCACGTTGGAGAATGTACAAAATATTGAATCGGGGAATTTTGTCGCCGTGGCGGTTCGCTTTGGGAAAACCCGACTGATCGATAACCTGGTTTTGATTGATTGAACCGGAACAAATCCTATGAAATGGATGTTGTAAGATTGATTCGGATTTTTGCAGTAGAATGAGAAAATAGTCGAGAATCCACTTGACAAACTCATGTAAAACTTTTAAAATGGGATGTGAATTATGAAATCCGCAAATCGGGTGAAAAGATGAGGCGCAAAGCAGTAGTTATGTGGGTATCAATCTTTTTGTTTTTACCTTTCGGATTGGTGCATGGTCAGTTCAAAAGTCAATTAAGAGAGACTGCGTCCGTTGAGCAGAGCATTAAAATTCCCGGTATTGGGCCATCATTGTTGGGACTGGGATTTTTGGATAAAAGCCGCTTTTCAATGCACCAGTCTTACTCGCTTTCATTTGCGACGTTTGGAAAACAATCGGCGTCAATGGGCGTGTATCAGAACAATTTTTCTTATCTCTTTTCAGATAAGCTGATGATGAACGGTCGGGTCGGTTTTTCCCACGATCCGCTCAAGATGGGCAATACACAGTTAAACCAAAATCTGATGGACAATATTTCCTACGGGGCTGACATCATTTATCGTCCAAAAGATAATGTCTTGTTGAATTTTAGCTTCGATCGTGCTCCGGCGACTTACTATTACGGATACGGTCCATATTCTTATCGGTATTTTCCGTATTAGGTGATAGATAGTGAAGCGTAAGGTTCGATCCAAACACAACAGAAAAAAACAGTCAAAGCGAGGCGATGTTCAGAATTGGTTTCTGAATGTTGCGATTTTTTGTTTGGCGGTAATCATTGGCGGATTTATCTATTCGACCGGCAAACGCATGAATGATAATCTGCAAAAGGTCATGCTAAGTACCGCTGAAACGATGTCCGCTCCGGAAAATCCCTTCTCCAATATTATCATCGAGGTATTGAACGGTACCGAAAAACCCGGATTGGCGCTGGAATTCACGAATTATCTCAGGCAACAAGGATTCGATGTGATCGCTTCGGGAAACGCTTCGCGGTCGGATGTTCCCCAGACGATCCTGATTCAGCGAGCAGATGTTCCGGAAAAACTAAGTTCTGTCAACGCAACACTTTCGCTGGATTCTGGAAGATTATATGATGAAAAAGATCCTTCTTTACAAGTCGATATGACGCTCATTATTGGGAAGGATTACAATACGCTTCCCGTTTATTCAAAAATCCAATCGATCAAGGAAAACTGACCAGCCTGATGATAAAAAAGCCTGAAGAAAAACCTGCTGTGTCCGTGCGCGAATCGGCGGTCAAAGCGGCAAGGATTGCTTTTGATAAAAAAGCGACCGACGTCGTTATTCTGGATATGCGCGGATTGACCTCATTGACCGATTATTTTATCATTTGCACGGCCGAAGCGGATGCCCATACTAAAGCGATTGTCGATGAAATCGAGATGAAAATGCTTCCCGAAGAAAAACCGTGGCACATTGAAGGATACCAGCACCTGAAGTGGGTTCTGATGGATTATGTCGATTTTGTTGTGCATGTTTTTACACGGGAAACGCGCGACTATTATAATATCGAACGATTGTGGGCGGATGCTCCCGTCGAGAAAATTGAGTCTTCGGACGAATAGATCCGGCATTTCATATAATTCATTTTTACAGAACTTTTTTAGCGGTCAAGATTATTGCGATAAAATGGATTGACCGTTAAATTACCCGCGTTTTTTAAGGAACCAATGACAGTGAAAATACAAGAAATGTTGATCGAAGCGCTGGAAACGCTTCAGATATCGCAACCGACGCAAATCCAAATCGAACGAACGAAACATCTGGATTTTGGCCATTTCTCAACGAATTTGGCCATGACGCTAACAAAAACACTCAAACGTCCGCCAATGGTAATCGCCGGTGAAATTATCAACGCCTTGCCGAAACGCCCGGAAGTTGTCGAAAAGGTCGAAGTCAAAACGCCCGGCTTTATCAATTTCTTTCTCGCGTCGCAGGAATTGCAGACTGTCGTTGATGAAATTTTAAAATCCGGTTCGGATTATGGACGGTCATCTCGCGGAAAAAATAAAAAGGCGCAGGTTGAATTTGTCAGCGCCAACCCAACTGGCCCGCTGACCGTCGGTCACGGCAGACAAGCCGTTCTCGGCGATACCGTTGCCAGAATTCTAGAATGGAACGGTTACGACGTTGAGCGGGAATACTATTACAATGATGCCGGACGGCAGATGAGAATTCTGGGTCACTCGACATTTGTTCGTTATCGGCAGGCGCTCGGATTTGATGATGAATTTCCCGAAGATCATTATCAGGGCGAGTACATCAGTTACATTGCGAAAACAATCGTCGAAAAATACGGAGATCTATTCAAGGACGATCCCGAGAATGAGATTTTTAAAAATTCAGCCGAACATGCAGTTTTTGAAGATATTAAGACAACGCTTGAGCGGATTGATATCAAATTCGACTGTTTTTATAATGAGAAAAGTTTGTATGAAAACGGCGAAGTAGAGGCGGTGTTGAAAAAATTCGAGGAAATCGGCGCCAGTTACGAAAAAGACGGCGCCATCTGGTTTAAAGCTAGCCAGTATGGCGGCGCCGACGACCGTGTTCTGTGGAAAAGCGTAATGGATGAAGCAACTTACCGCTTGCCGGATATTGCTTATCATACGACGAAATTCAAACGCGGGTTTGATATCATTGTCGATATTTTTGGTGCCGACCACCACGCAACTTATCCTGATGTTCTCGCTGGATTGAAGGCGCTCGGGTATGACACTAAACGGATCAAAGTCCTGATTCATCAGTTTGTCACCTTGACGCGCGGCGCAGATAAGATGAAAATGTCCACGCGGAAAGCAAATTACGTGACAGTTGACGAACTTGTCGATGAAGTCGGAAAAGATGTCGTCCGGTATTTTTTCATCATGCGCGGAATGAACAGCCAATTGAATTTCGATTTGGCGCTTGCCAAAACGGAAGGCGAGGAAAATCCGGTTTTCTATCTTCAATATGCCCATGCCAGAATTTGCAGTATTCTGCGAAACGCGAATACGCAGGGAATTGGTTTAAATGAACCGTTTGATGCAGGACTTTTACGGGAAGCGGAAGCGCTCTCGCTTTTGAATGTTCTCAGTGAATTTCCGGAAGTCATCGGAATTTGTCATGACACGCTTGAACCCCAACACATGACGACCTATTTGCAGAAATTAGCAACGGCGTTCCATAAATTTTATACAGAGCATCGCGTTTTGACAAGCGACCAAAACCTGTCGATCGCCAGAATCGCGCTCATTCAGGCTGTCCGCA
This sequence comes from Candidatus Marinimicrobia bacterium CG08_land_8_20_14_0_20_45_22, assembly GCA_002774355.1. Lineage (NCBI taxonomy): Bacteria > Pseudomonadati > Fidelibacterota > Fidelibacterota bacterium CG08_land_8_20_14_0_20_45_22. The sequence continues at coordinate 6,179 of PEYN01000212.1, forward strand.
CTGTTTTGAGCAATGGACTCCGTCTCATCGGAATTTCCGCGCTGGAAAAAATGTAATTCTCCGCGCTTTCTGGCAAAAACCATGCAAATCTGGTAAAAAAATCCCGCATTCCAATCGGTCTGCTTGATTCAGATATTCAAAATCTTTAAATTGTCCGTCGTTGTCATTTGAAAGGTTATATGGAAATTGATGAAAAAATTGTCGGGAAAATCGCCGAACTTGCTAAGTTAGACCTAACCGACACGGAAAAACTAAAATACGCCGCGCAGATCGAGCAAATCTTAGATTATGTTCGTCAACTTTCACAGGTTGACACTTCGTCCGTTCAGCCTCTTTCTCATGTCCATGAAATGACCAACGTTTTCCGGGATGATTCGCCGGCCGAATCGCTCTCGAAAGAGGACGTTTTTAGAAATGCCCCGGAACGACTCGGAGATTATTTCCGCGTGCCAAAAGTCATCAAGGATATCAATTCATGAATATCGTCGGCGTCATTCCAGCGAGATATTCCTCGACACGTTTGCCGGGGAAGCCGCTGAAAAAAATTGCCGGTCAAACGCTCATCCGCCGCGTTTACGAAAATGCTGTGAAAAGCCGGTTTCTGAAACGATTGATCGTTGCAACCGATGATGAGCGTATTCAGAAAGAGGTCGAATCTTTCGGTGGGGAAGCCGTTCTGACGCCATCGGGTTTGCCATCCGGAACAGACAGGGTCGCCTATGCTGTCAAGAAAGAATCGGCGGAAATTATCGTAAATATTCAAGGGGACGAGCCATTTTTAGATCCGACTGTTATTGATGATGCCATTGAAGCCTTAGCGCAAAGTCCGGAATGCGTCGTCAGTACGGCGGGAAGAACAAACATCACCGAAAAAGAATTATCCGATCCAAATGTCGTAAAAGTCTTGACAAATTCCCGCGGTGAGGCAATCTACTTCAGCCGTCAGAACATTCCGTTTGTCCGAGACAACGAGACGCAAAGATTTCCAAGTCCGACGCTGGTTCACATTGGGCTTTACGTTTATCGCCTTGACTTTTTATTCAAATTTACTTCTTTACCCGTTTCTCGGTTAGAAGAAATGGAAAAATTGGAACAACTTCGGATTATTGAAAACGGCTATCGAATCAAGGTTGTTACCACAGATCGAGCGAGTTTGGGAATCGACACACCGGCAGACCTTCAATTTGCAGAGAAAATGATACGACATGATTTCAGGTAAACCAACCAAATACATTTTTGTAACCGGCGGTGTGATTTCCGGTCTCGGCAAAGGAATCGCGAGCGCCTCGATCGGCTATCTGCTGAAATCGCATGGTTACAAAGTCACAATCCAGAAGTTCGATCCTTATATTAATATCGACCCGGGAACCATGAGTCCCTATCAACACGGCGAAGTATTTGTACTCGAAGATGGAACGGAATGCGATCTTGACCTCGGACATTACGAGCGGTTCATCGATGAAAATATGAACGGAATGAACAACACGACGACCGGAAAAGTCTATTATGAGGTTATCTCGCGCGAACGCCGTGGCGATTACCTTGGCGCGACCGTTCAAGTCATCCCGCACATCACGGATGAAATCAAACGCCGAATCGCCGCTGTAAATAGCAAGCATCAATATGATGTCGTCATTTGTGAAATCGGTGGGACGGTTGGCGACATTGAAGGATTACCGTTTTTGGAAGCCGTGCGCCAATTTCGATTTGAATCTGGACGCGGGAATTGCCTGAATGTGCATTTAACGCTCGTTCCGTTCATTCCGTCCAGCGGTGAGATCAAAACCAAACCCACTCAACATAGCGTGATGACACTGAGAGAAATCGGTATTTTACCCGATATTTTACTCTGCCGGACGACGCAACATTTAACTGAGAATGTCCGAAAAAAAATCGCGCTCTTCTGTAATGTTGCTCTAGACGCTGTCATCGAGGCGATCGACGCGCCGACGATTTATGAAATTCCGCTCATTTATGACCAACAAGGATTGGGGAATCTGATCACCGATTTGCTCGAATTGCCTAAACATAAACCCGACTTAAAGCAGTTGGAATCTTTTGTTGAGCGCGTAAAAAATCCGAAAAACTCCGTCCGAATCGCTATCTGCGGGAAATATACACAACTTCATGACGCTTACAAATCCATCGTCGAATCATTCGTTCATGCCGGCGTCGAAAATAATGCGCATGTCGAAATTTCATGGATCGAAGCGGAGGAATTTGGAAAAAACGGGGAACATGAAAACTTGGTCAACCATATCGACGGATTGCTAATTCCAGGCGGTTTTGGCGACCGCGGCATCGAAGGAAAAATCGAGGCGATCCGTGTTGCGCGCGAAAAGAAAATCCCATTTTTCGGTATCTGTCTCGGCTTGCAATGTGCCGTTATTGAGTACGCGCGAAACGTCTGCGGACTGACCGGCGCGAATAGTACGGAATTCAACCCGGATACGCCTTATCCTGTTATCGATCTAATGGAAGAACAAAAGCGGGTTTCAACGAAAGGCGCAACGATGCGGCTTGGCGGATACGCCGCCGAGCTTACTGATAAGAGTCAGGCTCAGAAAATTTATGGGGAAAAGCAAATTTCCGAACGCCACCGCCATCGCTTTGAGGTTAATAACCAGTTTTTACCGATTCTGACAAAGGCTGGACTTCACGTTGGAGCAGTAAATAAAGAACTTAATCTTGTCGAGATGATCGAACTTCCTCAGCATCCGTGGTTCGTCGGTTGCCAATTTCATCCTGAGCTGAAATCGCGGATCGGTAAAGCGCACCCGCTTTTCCGAGAATTTGTCAAAGCCGCGCTGGCTTATCACAATGCAAAATCCAATTCTTTGGGAAGGACGGCGAGATGATGACAATCGTCAAGATCAACACAATATCCATCGGTAACCATCACCCGCTGGTTTTTATCCTGGGCCCTTGTGTGATTGAAAGTCGCGATCATTGCATGAGAATGGCGGAACGGCTTAAAAGTCTTTCCGAGTCGCAGAAATTTCCGTTTATCTTTAAATCTTCATTCGACAAAGCCAATCGGACATCCGTCGATTCATTCCGCGGTCCCGGATTAGAGAAAGGTTTGAAAATTCTTCAGGAAGTAAAGGCGCAATTTCAGATTCCGGTTTTAACAGACATTCATGAACCGTCGCATGCCAAACCGGCGGCGGAGGTTGTAGATGTCTTGCAGATTCCTGCTTTTTTGTGTCGGCAGACCGATCTTTTAGTTGCGGCTGGTCAAACGGGGAAACCCGTGAATATCAAGAAAGGTCAGTTCGTTTCGCCGTTCGATATAATTCATCCGATTCGGAAGGTCGAATCGACCGGTAATCATGCGATATTGCTGACGGAGCGGGGCGTCTCGTTCGGATACGGAAATTTGATCACCGACGCCCGGTCAATTCCGATTATGCAGGAAACCGGCTATCCGGTGATTTTCGATGCGACGCATAGTGCCCAAATTCCGGGCGGAACTGTCACCGGCGGAAATCGAAAATACATCCCAACGACGGCCAAAGCAATGGTTGCGGCGGGATGCGACGGCATTTTTATGGAAATTCACGACAATGTCAACGAGGCAAAAAGCGATCGATCTACCCAATTTCCACTCGACGAATTCCCGGATTTGCTTCGCAAATTGATAGAATTATCAACCTTAGTAAGGGAAAAATCATATTGACAAACGAACTGACAAGACGACTAAAAAAACTCAAGATTCTTATCGCTGATGTCGATGGCGTTTTTACCGATGGTTCACTGTTTATCGGTGAAAACGGCATGGAAATCAAGCGTTTTCACGTTTTAGACGGCACCGGCGTTGCTCTGCTTCGCGCCGTGAAATTTCCGTTGGCTATTATTTCCGGGCGGAATTCGGGAGTCACGGCATATCGGATGAAAGACTTGCATCTGGAAGATAATCTGTTTCAGGGAAATCTCGCCAAACTGGAACCATACGCCGAGATCAAGAAGAAATTTCAGGTTTCCGATGAAGAAATCGCTTACATCGGCGATGATTTGATCGATATTCCGCTTCTTAAACGTGTCGGCGTACCAATTTCCGTCGCTAACGCGCTTTCCGAAGTCAAAAAACACGCGTTGTATGTGACAAAACGGAAAGGCGGCGACGGAGCGCTTCGGGAAGTGATTGAATTGATTTTGAAAGCGCAGGAAAAATTCATCCCGGCGCTGGAAATACTGACGAAAGATACCTATAAGGATGTCTAAGATGATGGGAAAAGATTACATAGGCAAAGCGATTGAACTGATCCGGATCGAAGCATCAGCGGTTGCCGCACTGGAAGAAAGAATCGACGAAAACTTTGAGAAAGCCGTCGAACTGATCCAAAAAACAAAGGGAAAGATCATCGTAACCGGTGTTGGGAAATCCGGGCATATCGGAAGCAAAATTGCCGCGACGCTTTCGAGCGCCGGTACGCCGAGTTTTTTTATTCACGCCTACGAAGCGGGACACGGCGATCTCGGAGGTATTTCGAAAAACGACACGGTGATTCTCATTTCCAACAGCGGCGAGACCGACGAAGTCATTCACCTCGTTCCTTTTTTGAAAAAAAATGCCGTTCCGATCATCGGTTTGCTCGGCAGAACCAACTCAACGCTCGCGAAAAAATGCAACATCGTTTTAGATACGCAGGTCATGACCGAAGCCGATCCGCTCAACATGGTTCCGACGGCAAGCACGATTGTCACGCTAGCGATGGGCGACGCGCTGGCCATCGCGCTGATGACCCAAAAAAAAATCGACCAAAAAGATTTTGCGGCTTTTCATCCGGGTGGTTCGCTGGGGCGAAGATTGCTGACGACCGTTGAAGATCTCATGCACAAAGGCGAACAGATTCCGTTAGTTTCTGCCAGCGACGACATCAAGCAATCGCTTTTCATTATGACGAAAAAGGGATTCGGAATCGTCGGCGTCATGGACAAGGACGAGAACTTAGTTGGTGTCATCACCGACGGCGATCTGCGGCGCAGTTTAGAAAAACGGAGCAATTTTCTGAACAAGGTCGCTAAAGATATCATGTCAAAGAATCCCAAATGGATCGAGTCGAGTTGTCTTGCGATCGACGCGCTTCACCTGATGGAAGAACATGCGATCACGAATCTGTTCGTTTATGCCCAAGAAAAGACAGGCAGACCAATTGGCATCATTCATATTCACGATATTTTACGGTATGGGATTTTATCTTGAAAAAACTGCTCTTTCTGTCCATGCTTTTTATTTGTCTGTCTGGTTGCTCGAAGATGACCGATGAACAATTGAGCGAATCCGAAAAACAGTATCCCGATCAGGAAAGTTGGTCGTCTCAGATCACGCTGACAAAAGACGGACAAAAGCGCGCGCTTGTCGATGCCGGGCATTTGACTAAATACAACAACATGGCTTATGTTTCGATGGACGAAAATGTTGAGATCGATTTCTTTAACAACGAAGAGCGGCATCTTTCGCATCTGAAATCCAAAACGGCAATTGTTTATGAAAGCACCAATGATCTGATCGCCAAAGGAGATGTTGTTGTCGTGTCCGACAGCGGTGTGACGCTCTACACGCAGGAACTCAAATGGAATCATGAGAAAGAACGGATTCTATCTGAAGGATTCATCATATTTGTTACCGAACAAGATACGCTGAACGGCGTTGGCTTCGAGTCCGATTCGGACCTTAAAAACTGGATTATCCGCAAGCCGACTGGCGTAACAGAAAGGGAGTTCAACGATTAGTAGCGAAACGACATTATCCGTCTCATCTGAAAAGAAAGTGCTTCGCGGTGAGGCGCTCTGTAAAACGTATGGCAAATGCAAAGTCGTCGACAGCGTTTCGATTCAGGTCGCTAAAGGCGAAATCGTCGGATTACTGGGACCGAATGGCGCCGGGAAAACCACTACTTTCCACATGTTCACTGGAATGATTAGACCGACCGACGGAAAAGTTTTTATCAACGATATGGAAATCACCAAACTGGCGATGTATCGCCGCGCTCAACTCGGCGTCGGCTATCTTGCGCAGGAGCCTTCGGTTTTCCGAAAATTGACTGTCGAGCAAAACTTAATGTTAGTTTTGCAGACGCTGGATATTTCAAAACAGGAGCGGATGGATCGGCTGGAGTCGCTTTTAGACGAATTAAACATCCGAAAACTCCGGAAAAGCAAAGCCTACACATTGTCGGGTGGTGAAAGACGCCGGACGGAAATTACGCGCGCATTGGTGACCAATCCCGATTTTATTCTTCTTGACGAACCTTTTGTAGGCGTCGATCCGATCGCTGTAGAAGATATTCAGAAAATCGTCGTCAATCTGAAATCCCGCAACATCGGTGTCCTCATTACAGATCACAATGTGCACGAGACGCTGTCGATTACCGATCGCGCCTATCTCATGTTCGAAGGCAATATTCTCAAATCCGGGACTTCCGACTTTTTGGCTAACGACGAGGACGCAAAACGGCTCTACTTAGGCGATAGGTTTAAGCTGGACAGATAATGCAACTAAGTCAATCACAAATTCAAAAACTTTCTCAGGAACTTCGGCTTACGCCCCAGCAAATTCTTCAATCCACGATTCTGCAACTGACGACGCTTGCGCTCGAAGCAAGAGTCACGCAGGAATTGGAGCAGAATCCCGTTCTGGAAGAAGTCGAGTCTGAATATACAGAGGAATCCACTGATTCAGCATCCGAAAAGGAACCTGACGAAAAGGACGAGATCGATTGGGACTCCATTCTGCCGCATAACGACGAATATGAGCCGAAGCAGGAATACGATCACAACGTTAAACATGGCAATTATGTTCAGCCTTCTCCACGAGGATTAGTCGATCATCTTTTCGAGCAAGTCAAGTTGATGAACTTTGACGAAATCGATCAAAAAATCGCTTCCGAAATTATCTGGAATATCGATGACCATGGTTATCTGACGGTTCCAATTGAAAATATTGCCTACGGTTTGGGCGCTCCCGAGCAGAAAGCATTGAATGTTCTTAAACAAGTTCAACAATTTGATCCGCCGGGAATCGGCGCACGCGATTTAAACGAATGTCTTTTAATCCAACTAAAACAAATTCCGAATTCTGAGGATGCGGCAGTGATCGTTCGTGATTTCTTCGATGATTTTGCCAATAAACGGTTTGCGATCATCATGAAAACACTTGGCTGGAATCAAGAGCGACTGCATGCGGCGAAGGAAATAATCATTCGGTTGAATCCAAAACCTGGGGCATCATTGACCAGTCCTGAACCGCGCTATATCGTTCCGGATTTGATCGTCGAGAAAATTGATGGGGAATTTATTGTTGAAGTGAACGATTCGCGCGTTCCGGAACTCCGCATCAGTTCCAGCTACATGGCTATGGTTACGAATGGTTCTTCAACGACCGCGGATGCTAAAGTATATCTGAAAAAGAAAATTGACTCAGCGAAGTGGTTCATTCAAGCGATTCAACAGCGCCGAATGACCATGATACGTGTCATGAAAGCTATCATCGCAAAACAACGTGATTTTTTTGAAGACACACACAAACCGCTAAAACCGATGATTCTCAAAGATATAGCCGAAGAAGTTAACATGGACATTTCAACGATAAGCCGCGTAACGAGCGGAAAATATGTGCAGTTGATGTCCGGTATTCATGAACTGAAATATTTTTTTAATGAAGGCATGAAAGATGAAGACGGCGAAGAAATCTCGACGAGAATCATTAAGGAAAAACTGAAAGAAATCGTCGAAGCGGAAAACAAACAAAAGCCTTACAGCGACGATCAATTAGCGAAACTTCTGAAGAAGGAAGGTTTTCCGGTCGCCCGGCGCACCGTTGCGAAATACCGCGAACAACTCAAAATATCCGTTGCGCGTTTGCGCCGAAATATCTGAGAACGTTGGGTCACTCCAGCCCAAATTTCAGAAAAGATTAAACTTTCTAATAAAATTATGGAAGGCAAGATGGAAAAACAGAAATTTGTACACCGCGATGAAATTCGTTCGACGACGGTGATCGGTGTACGTCGGAATGGAATGGTTTCCATGGGTAGCGACGGTCAGGTGACCATCGGTAACACGATCATGAAGCATCATACGAAAAAGGTGCGAAAAATGTACGATGACACGATTCTCGTCGGATTTGCCGGCGCTTCAGCCGATGCGTTTACGCTGTTTGAAAAATTCGAATCAATGCTTGAAAAATATAAAGGAAACCTGAACCGGTCTGCCGTAGAATTAGCCAAATTATGGCGAACGGATAAATATTTACGTCAACTTGAGGCGCTTCTGACTGTAATGAGCAAGGAAACGCTTCTTGTCATTTCTGGAACGGGTGACGTGATCGAGCCGGACGACGACATCATTGCCATTGGTAGTGGCGGAGCATTTGCGACGGCCGCCGCGCGCGCTTTGATGAAACACAGCGACCTTTCAGCGCATGAAATTGTCGAAGAATCGCTCCGGATCGCTTCGGAAATCTGCATTTATACGAATAACTTTTTTACGGTCATAGATTTATGATAAAAAACGAATTGACTCCGCGGGAAATTGTTCAGGAACTCGACGCTTACATTATTGGTCAGGCGAAAGCCAAAAAAGCGGTTGCAATTGCCTTGAGAAACCGGTGGCGTCGCCAGCGGGTGACCGGGCAAATCAAAGAAGATATACTTCCCAACAACATCATTTTAATTGGACCGACCGGTGTCGGGAAAACGGAAATCGCCCGACGTCTTTCGAATCTGTCGAATGCGCCGTTTATCAAAGTTGAGGCATCAAAATTTACCGAAGTCGGATATGTAGGCAGGGATGTCGAATCCATCATTCGGGATTTAACGGGGATATCGGTCAATTTAGTCAAAGCGGAGCGTATGGCTGAAGTCGATGAACAGGCGCATCGCATGGCGGATGATCGAATTCTGGACATTTTATTACCGCCGCGGAAGAAAACGCATGCGACCAATGAAGAAACTCTCGACAACGACGATCAATTTTCACGAACCCGCGAAAAGTTTAGAGAAATGCTGGAGAATGGTTCGATGGAAAATCGTATCATTGAAGTCTCCGTGACACAAGCCGCGATGCCGATGATGCAAGTTTTCGGTCCGGCGGGATTAGAGGAGATGGGCGTCAATTTATCGGAAATGCTGGGAAGCGCTTTTCCGCAGAAGAAAAAACTTCAGAAAACGACTGTTGCAGAAGCGCGCAATATCTTCGCGCAGGAAGAGGCGCAGAAACTGATTGACATGGATTTTGTTATTAAGGAATCGGTTCGGCGCGTAGAGGAAACCGGCATCGTTTTTCTGGATGAAATCGACAAGATCGCGTCGAAAAGCGGCGAATCGTCGCACGGACCGGACGTTTCGCGTGAAGGCGTCCAGCGCGATATTCTACCGATTGTCGAAGGTTCCAGCGTTCAGACGAAGTTTGGTGTTGTGAATACCGATCATTTATTGTTCATCTCCGCCGGCGCTTTTCACATGACAAAACCCAGCGACCTGATTCCCGAACTTCAGGGCAGATTTCCGATCCGCGTAGAAATGGACAGTCTTGGCAAGGATGAGTTCGTACAGATATTGAAAAATCCGCGAAATGCCCTGCTGAAACAGTATTCGGCATTGCTTGAGACCGAAAATGTTCATCTGATTTTCGATGATGATGCGATTGAAGAGATTGCTCAAATAGCTGCGGAAGTCAATGAAAAAATGGAAAATATCGGCGCCAGACGACTGCATACGATTCTTACGACGCTGTTAGAAGATATTTTATATAACGTTCCCGACGACAACATCCGCGAAGTGCGTATCACACGTGATCGGGTAATTTCCCGGCTTGCGGACATTGTCAAAGATCGGGATTTGAGTCGGTATATTCTTTAATTGCTTCAACAGGTCGATTCATTTAGGAAATATTTACATAAGGAGAAATCAATGAAACGAGACTTTTTACATATCACCGATTTTTCTACTGAAGAAATTCATGAGACATTTCTATTGGCGGCGAAATTGAAAAAATACGTCCGAGAAGGCGTCGAATATACGCCGTTGAAAGGAAAAACGATGGCGATGATTTTCGCCAAGCCTTCCTCCCGCACACGCCTCTCTTTTGAAACAGGAATGACGCAATTGGGCGGTCATGCGATTTATCTGGGTCCGAACGACATTGGAATCGGCAAACGAGAAGCCGTTAGAGATATTGCTCGTGTGATTTCCCGCTACGACGATGTCATCATGGCGCGGTTATTTGATCATGCTCATATTCTGGAACTTGCAAAATATTCAAGTGTGCCGGTTATCAACGGGTTGACGGATTTGAATCATCCGTGCCAAATCATGGCAGATATTTTTACGGTTCTGGAACATCGCGGAAATTTGGACAATCTGAAAGTTGCATTCATCGGCGACGGGAACAACGTGGCGAATTCGTGGATCAATTTATCGGCGCGAATTCCCATGCACTTTGTCTTGGCGTCGCCTGCTGGATATGATCCGAATGAAACGATCGTTGAAAATGCCAGAAAAACAGGGATTAGCCGTGTGGAAATTACACGAAATCCGATTGAAGCCGTTCAGGACGCCGATGTAATTTATACCGACGTGTGGGCGAGCATGGGACAGGAAGCGGAAGCCGAAAAACGGAAAAAGGATTTCATGCCTTATCAAGTTAACGCGGAATTGGTCAAACATGCCAAGTCCGACTGCCTGATCATGCACTGTCTGCCGGCTCATCGCGGCGATGAAATTACCGATGAGGTCATCGACAGTGAAAATTCCATCGTTTTTGATGAAGCGGAAAACCGTATGCACGTTCAAAAAGCGATTATCCTAAAAGTTATGTTCGGTTAATTCGTCATTTTGCTGATTAAAAATCGAAACGCCCGATGGGAAATCTTATCGGGCGTTTTTAATTATTTCTCCTATAGCGGATTATTCGGTTGCACCGGGAATTCCCCGTTTTTTGTCCCGAAAGGATTTGATGAAAAAGATTGGCAACATGATGAAGATGATCGAGTTGATGTATTGATCGCAGATATTGCTCGGCCACGGGAACGGGCTAACAATGAAGAAATCAGTTGCATGATGGAAAAAAAGAATTTCCAGAACGTTTCCGGTGGCTCCGATCGTGAGGCTCAGGATGATGGAAAAAATCACGAAGCCGCTCCGATCGTACGTTTCCTTGATGAGTGAACGATAAAGTGTAAAGATCAGAAAAATGACCAAAATGATTCCGCTATACGCCCATATTTGCTGGTTTCCGATTTCCCCGAAAATGAAATGATAGCCGGTGTTGTAAGTTCTGAAAAAATGAAGAAAGGGAATCCACGTTTCGACGCGAGTTTGAAAAGGAAGCAGGCGATTGGCAACACTTTTGACAAAGATGTCGATTAGCAATAATCCGATCCCGCCGAAAACTGGATAAAGATAGGCAAGTTTATTTTTTGGTTTCATTGGTTTATGAATAGTTCTTTATTTGTTTTTTGACCAGAATTTCCATCGTGAAAATGAAGTTCTTTCCGGAATCCAACCGGAATCGACCGCGCGAATGTCTTGGACGGACACGAATGAGTTTGGATCAATGCCTCGCGCTATTTCCAAAACTTCGCAAACTTTTTTCCGGGGAACGATACTGAAAATAATATTGACTTCTCCTTTTGCTCCGTTGGCTTTCATGACGGTCGCGCCATATCCGGCATCGCGAAGCGCCATCGTGAGAATATCGATTGTGTCCTGCGTGATGATTCGGACTGCTTGAAGACCGAGCGCCATCTTTTCTTCCAAGGTAATGCCGATGAAATTCCCCGATCCGAATCCGAGCCCATAGGCGAAAAAACAAGCGGGGTTGGAGATGTGTTTCATCACTTCTGAGATGGCAAGCAACCAGATCGAGACTTCGAAAAACCCCAGAAATGAGGCAAGGATTTTACTGCCTTTCGAGACGAAAATGATACGTATAGTTCCGATCGAGACATCTATGATCCGTGCGCAGAAGATGAGCAAAGGCATGACAACCCACGTAAACAGAGTTGAATTTAAAAACTGGCTTTCCATCATTTTGGATTTCTAAATCTTTGAATTTTTAACAAAATCAATTTTATTCAAATAGTTCGATATTTCCACCTGTGTGGATGAAAACGATATTTTCATCGGGCGCAAATTTAACGGTATTCCCGTAATCAAGCAAGCCTGCCGCCGCTTTTCCCGTATAGACATAATCGAGAAAAATTCCCTCATGGCGGGAAAAAATTGTCACAGCATCTTCACATTCAGCGGTCCGGATGCCGTATCCTTTTCCGATGTACGAGTCATCGACGTGAACCAGTTCTCTTTCAACGTTGATGTTTACAAGATTACCCGTCGCTTGCGCTAACGTAAAGACATCTTTTTCGAGGGCTTGCCGAGGGACGTCCACGCTCATTCCGATGATTTGACCTGGCCAACCGGTGATTGCCTGTCCAACAACTAATCCGGCCTGAGTTCCCGCCGAAGAAGAGGCGTGAATGATCGTACTCACTTCTAAATGATTCGTTTCGAAATCATCCATCAACTCGCCCCAACCAGCCACATAACCGAGTGCGCCGCGTGGGATCGAGCCTCCCGGCGGCAGAAAATAGACTTTTTTTCCCTGATATTCTAATTGATTTTTAACCTGAAGCGCTTCTTCCATTCGCTCGACTGGATCGATCGTATCGACATGATGAACGACGGCGCCGAAAAGATGATCAATTAGCAAATTTCCCGTCGGCGTTTTTGGTTTTGCACCGCTCAAAACCAGATGAACACTGAGACCAAACTTTGCGCCTACACCGGAGAGGATTCGGCAAAAATTGGATTGATTCGCGCCAATTCCAATAATCGTATTGCATCCTTTTGCCAGTGCGTCAGCAACGAGGAAATCAAATTTCCGTGTCTTGTTTCCTCCGAATGCGAATCCGGTCAGGTCGTCGCGTTTGACGTAAACGTTGCATCCCAGCATGTCTGAAATGTCGTTCATGCGGTAAAAAGGCGTCGGAAGAACGGATACTTTTTCTCGTGGGAACGGTTTCAAAAGGTCATCGATCAGTTTCATTGTCGCTCCTCATTTTGTTGATAAAAATTGGGAAGTGATTCATTGATATCCAAATTCAAAAAATTTGTTTTCAACTTTGGTAAAAAATTAATCAAGCATTTTCCTTTTTCAAAAGCATATCTGAGTATGAACATTCGAGCCGCTCCATATTCTCGATATTGAGCAGTCGGATCGTTTGCCAGCATTGCCGTTCCAGTTCTTTGGTCTGGATTAACCCCGTTTCGTCGATTGCTTCGATTTCAACGAAAGTTCCCAATCCGCGAACGTCATCTAAATGAATTTTGACGTTTTTGATAAAGTAAATCTCGCGTTTTTTATCAACGATGACTTTGACCCCGATGCTACGGATGAGAATTTGTTTCAGCTCTGCAAGATTAGACGAACGGAACATTTCCACGTCGGATAATTTTGGGCCTAATTGATCTTTTCGGTTATAAAAAATCAATCCGCTTTCAATGTTTCCTTCTCGGCATTTTAAACGACCGTCTATAACCCGGAAGTAGGTGTCGATTTGATGATCGGTTCCCTTCAAAACAGCATCATTGGCAATGAGAAGTTGTCTGACCCGATCAATGTCTGGACATCTGGCTTTGATTTCGATAATTCGGCACTTCATTTCGATTGTTAATCTAAGAGGCAAAGATGGCGATTCCAAAATATAAACAGTCTGTGGGGAACGGAAAAAATCCGGATTATTTTAATTTCAGCGAATATTCCCTTGAAAATTCGTAACGAATTTTACATATTCCCTATCGATGAAAATAAGTGTAAAAGTTGTATCGATTCTTTGCTTTTGTATGGCAATCGGACTTGCTGGTGAAAAATCGCATCTGCCAAATAGACTTCGATACAAGCAGATCAAGAAAGAGATACCAAAAGACTTCGCTTCTGCCTACCGAAAAGCGGAGAAATCTATCGAAGCCGGTGATTGGAAGACAGCAGAATCTAAATTTTCCGAAATCCTGAAAAAAGAGGAAAATTTTTATGCAGTTTGGGGACTTGCATGGACGTTAGCCCAGCAAAAAGATATTCTGACTGCCAAGAAAGAGTATCTTCGAGCCTTAGCGCTAAACGATTCCTCCGGAGCGTTTTTAAAAGATTTTTTTAATTTTTCCCGATATGAATTTAAAAGTTGGGATCTTACCGCACAGATTGCGACTATTCTTTACAAGTGTACACGAACGGATGAAGCACTCTATTTGCTTATCGAATCTGCAGAGCCGTTCGAATGCCCCTTAAAATGCTTGGAAAAACTAAAAGATCTCACTGTCCAATTTCCGGATCGCCCAAATGTGGCGGTTTTTTATGCAACATATCTGATGGATATGGGACGAAGTACAGAGGCTGTTGCGGCGGCAAAAAAAGCGAGCCGGTTGGCAGAAGATCCGTTTCATCTCGAATTGCTTGTCTATATTTTAACCAACAACGGCTACTTTCTCGATGCCGCCAAAGTCTGTGAAAAATTATCGGAAATTTCACCACGATCCGCTCATACATACGAAGCGTGGGGATTTCTCGAATATAAGCAGGGTAATTTCCGGAACGCCGAACTCCATTACCGGAAAGCTTTAAACAAGAATTACGATATTCAAAACCTCTTGATGCTCGCGCGTCTGAATCACTTCAACCTGAACGACACCCCCAAAGCCGGATATTACTGCCGATCGGTTCTTCAAATTAATCCGAATTCGGTTGACGCGCTGTACCTACTTTCGGAAATAGCCAGAAAACAGGGCAACCTTGATAAAGCGCTCCTTTACTCGCAAAGGGAAATCGACTTGTCGCCTGATAAGCCGCATTCTTTTTATTATCACGGAAAGTTGTTATACGAGAAAAAGGAATACGAAAAAGCGGTCAGATATCTTCTTAAAGCGGTCGAACACAATCCGGAAATACGGCGGTATCGGCTTGTTTTGGCGAAAGCATACGCAGGAATGGGCAATGTTGTGAAGGCGAAGGAAACTTACTCCGATTATCTCAACGAATCGCTAAACGATCTCTGGAAAGAAGAAGAGATGCTCAAAGGAGAATCGCCTATTATTCAGCATCCATAACCTACTAAAGGGGTTTTCGGTGATTTAATCTTAGTTGTCGGATTCTGCTTCTGAAACAGTCTTGAGAGAATCTGCTGTGAAAATGACGTTTGAAACGTATTGAAGGTTGTTGTTGTAGGAACGAAGCGCGTCTTTTTGATTTTGCTGGTCATTGTCCCATCCTTTTTTATGTAAAAAATTGGCTACACTCATAATGGCATCTGGAAAATTGTACAGATCGACTACTCCATCTTGATTAGCGTCGATTCCGTAGGATTTTGCGCTGGATGGTAAAAACTGCGGATAACCGAAAGCGCCGGAATGCGAACCCGGCAGGTTGTGGATGTCAATATCCTTTTCCAAGTGCAACTGAATGAGTATTGCTAATTCTTTTCTTGCCCAAACCGAACGGGATTTGGCGCGTTGCTGAAGACGTTCGACTAGTTTTTCTTGCTGTTGTTCCGGTAGGTGGGGATATTTTTTTTTAACGAATTTAATAATGGCATATTGCGATTTTTTGCTATTTGTCAGTGACATCGAACTCAGGATGTTGAAGACCGAATGTTTTCCAATGTCTTTTCCGAGTTTAGTTTCAATGATCAGAACAGCGACGATGGCTTCTTTTTCAACGTGATAACGATTTTCGGCGAGGTCGAGATAGTGCTTGTACTTTTCCAAAAATCTTTGTGTATCATAGTGGTGCGTTTTTTCGTGAATGAAATCGGATGTGTTATCCAATTCCGGAGGAGTGAATTCTTTGACAGAAATTTCCGGATAGAATTCGACGCGCGGATCGGAGAATATCCGGATCAATTCTGCTCGCTCAAATCCGCGATTTTCCATATCCGTGATCAATTCTTCAAAGTTACTCAATCGTTTTTGAGAAAGTCGGTACTGAACGAAGTCGAAAAGTGCCCGAAGGAATATCGCCGATATGAAGATCATCGCACCGTAGAACCAGAGTCGTTTTCGTAAATAGAATTTACTTTTAAATCGTATCATTTTTTTCCTTGGGTTTCCTTTGATCGGGTTGAATTGCCCGTTTTTTAGCCGAATTTTATCGTTCAAGCGTTGTAAAGAAACAATAAATATTATAGAAAATAACGGACAATACCAAGTCATTCGTGTTGTTTTTCCATGGCGAGGCTGTTAAATTCCGTCGGTGACAGTTGAATAAATCTGGAAAACCGAGGAAGAATGGAAGAAAATAATCAGTTGACGGAAACGAAAGAAAACGGACAAACTCGCGCATTCCGGGCGCGCTGGATCGTGCCAATTTCCCGTCCGCCCATCCAAGATGGCATTATCATCATCAATCAGGATAAGATACTCGAAGTTGATCAGGTCGAAAACGCCCGGCGTGAAGCGTCGGAGACGATCGATCTGGGAAATTCTGTGATTTTCCCGGGATTTGTAAATGTACACACACATTTAGACCAGATAAGTCCGCCGTCGAAACCAGCCGATTATTATTCATACTTACGATATATTCGTGACTTTAATCGGGAGGTCGAGCCAACGACAAAGATTGATGCGGTTAAACAAAATATTGAAAACATTCATCGTTTTGGGACGGTCGCATTAACCGATTTTACAACGGATGGTGCATCATTTGAACCGTTACTTGCCAGTCCACTCTTTGCGCGTATTTTTTATGAAATTACTGGATTCAAGAATATAGATGCCACGCTGATTTTCCGTAAATATCAGAATATGATTAAAGAAGAAATCGTCAACAAACGGGTTACAAAACATCTAGCGCCTTCATCTCCATGGGCGTTGTCGCAAAATCTTTTAAAAGAGATTGGAATCAGCGAGCGGCATATCG
Source organism: Candidatus Marinimicrobia bacterium CG08_land_8_20_14_0_20_45_22 (assembly GCA_002774355.1). Taxonomy (NCBI): domain Bacteria; kingdom Pseudomonadati; phylum Fidelibacterota; species Fidelibacterota bacterium CG08_land_8_20_14_0_20_45_22. Next base: position 23,090 of record PEYN01000212.1, read on the forward strand.
CTGTTCACATGAACATGACAGAAGATGAAAATACGTTCTTTTTAAGCGGTTCAGGTAAAATCAAACAATTCCTTCTATCAATCGAAGACTTCGACTATGGTTGGAAAATACCCGGTATGAACGCGGTGAGATATTTTTTTGATTACCATTTTTATGCCAAACACAACATTCTTGTTCATATGAATCATGCCGATGAGTCGGACATTGAGTTGTTGAAAACGTTCTCTGCCAAAGTCAATATTTGTGTCTGTCCGAGAGTGAGCCGAGATTTAAACCTTGGACGCCCTCCGATTTCGATGTTTTTAGAAAAAGGAGTCAATGTTTGCCTCGGGACTGAAGGGCTGTCTGGCGTGTCAGATCTCGATATTAGAAAAGAAATTGGTATCTGTGTTGACGAATTCGGATTGTCGCCGGAAATTGCTGTCAAATGCGCCACGTTAAACGGCGCTTATGCGATTGGATTCCACAAAGAGGTTGGGAGTCTGGAACTCGGCAAAACCGCGAAGTGCTGTGTGCTGGATATGAATGGGGAAAAGTCTAACGATCCATACGAGTTGATTGCAAAATCGGTGAAACCGGTTGCATGGCTCAACGAAATCGGTTCATACATTTAAGATTGAAAAATTATCGGGACCTTTTTAAAAGGTGCAGACATTAAAAATGAAAATGTCAATTTTGTTATTGATAATGTCTAAAAATTTCGTTATTAATATCATTGTGGATCAGAAATGAAAGAGATACCGAATTGCACAGCATCGGGAATCTGCCAATTGAGATTCGCTTCTCGTTGGGTTATTCTCTTAATAACGCAAAAATTCGGTATCGGCGTGCATTTTTATCCAAAAACTTGAAACATTAACTACAGGAGGCATTATGATCAGTGAACAACTCGTAAAAGAATTGATTCGATTCAAAAAGAGAGATTTTCCAGTTACCAGCGCTTACCTGAACCTTGGGATATTGACGGGAAACCGGAAGAGTCACATCGTCGAACTTAAAAAAATGATCAAGTATAAAAAGAGTACAACCTATTTTAAACAGCTATCCGAGAACGAAAAGGGTTCCGTCTTGGCTGATTTCGATCGTATTTTGAACTGGTTTAACGAAGAATTAGACACGACGAAGGCGCTTAGTTCGATATGCTTCGTATCGTCGGGTTCAGGACTTTGGAGAACGCTGAACTTGAAACGTCCACTGGTCAATGAATTGGTTATCCAGCCCAAACCGTATATTCGTCCGCTCTCGACATTTTTCAGTATTCACAGAAACTACGCCCTGGTTTTAGTTGACCGCACCAAGGCGAAAATATTCGAATCACATATGGGAGAATTTACCGAACAATATGCGACCGAAAATGCCGCTCCAGAGCCGATTCGCGGCGCCGGTTTTCAGGGAAATCTGGAACGGAAAGTAGAGAGAAACATTCAGCAAACGGTTCTCCAGCATTACAAGCAGATTGCCCAGCAGGTTTTTGATTTAAACCAAAAGACGGATTTCGACTGGATTATTCTGGGTGGGAAACGTGAGACGATCAATGAGTTTCGGAAATATTTACACGGTTACGTTACCTCGAAAGTTGTAGATGTCATAGAAGTTGAACCATCGGCTCCGCTGAATGAAGTTTTTATGATAGCGCAACAAACGGAAAATGAGGCGCGTGAAGTATATGAGAAAAAACTGTTGGCGGATTTCGTAGCAAAGGAGCAAAAAAATCAGGCTGTCGAAGGAATTCAGGCGGTCATTCCCAAAATCGTAGAAAATTGGGTTGATACGCTTATCATTCAGGAAAACTTCGTGCATAAAGGCGTTTTTTGCCGAAATGATAATTTTCTGGCTGTAGATGTCGTCGAAAAATGTCCGATAGATGGTAGCCCGTTAGAGCGAACTAACGACATTGTCGAGCAGTTACTGCACATAGCCTTATCTCAGGGTGTCAATGTGCAGTATGTTAAAAGCCCGATGGATTCTTGGGGAGAAATCGCGGCGACATTGAGATTTTCAATTTCTGGATAACCGTTTGTTCCACTGATGAAACAGGTCAAAACGACAGAAAAAGGAGGAAAACTTCAATTAATCATTTAAATCATTGGTATAACTGGCGGATTATCTGAATTTTTTCCTTGACATTATAGTCGGAGAAAATATATATTTTTCCTGAATGCAACGCCAAATTGTTATAAAACGATTTATTTGAACGGATGGACACCATTTACCCGAAGGTGCGGGATTATGAAAGCAAAATTTTTTTTCCTCTTTTTAGTGCTTTTGGCATTTCTGAATGGATGTGGTTTGTTCGGAACCAAAAAAGATGCCAAAGAAAAAGCGGCGGCGCAGGATAAAGTAGAATCCTCTTCCGCAGTATCGGACACATCGAGTCGCAACGGCGCGCTATTAGGCAGAGAGACGCAGAAACGGACTGCAATAGCGCCAACTCAGTTAACGCCAACAGACCAGAATTATGTCATCAATGAATTGACTTTTGAAGTCAAGAAACTTGCCGCAGAGGTCAAACATCTTCAGAATGGGCTTAAGGAAATCCAATCCAAAAGTCAGATGTGGATGAATCCACTTTCCATGTATGATAAGGAAATTGTGATGGACAACGGTTCGTCATTTTTCGGGAAAATCATCTATCAAGATGACAAAATCGTGAAAATCGAAACGGTTATCGGATATATCGTCCTGGAAAAACCGAATATTGTTCGCGTTATCACGAATGTTCCGGAAAAACCGACCGATCAATATTTGCCCGATGAAGTTGCCGTGGATATTAAATCAAGTTCGCCCATTTCTCAGACTGTTCCTCCGACTTATACTTCGCAAATGAGCGAGCCATCTAAATTGACAGACTCGCCTTCCAGAGTTGCTAATTGTGTATTGATTGGAAATGTGAAAGAAAGTAAGGATCGTACGGGGAACACGATTTTCACAGGTGAAGTGAAAAACATTGGTAGCCGGCGCGCCGATTTTGTTAAGATCAACTTCGTTTTCCGAAAGAACTGGAGCGGTGAAACCGAGACCAGAACGGCTTTTATCGAAGGCAGTTACTATACTTTTGAAGGCTCCGGAATCACGACAAACAATTCGCTTCTTCCGGGAGCATCTGGAACTTTTCAGCTCATCGTTCCGAAAGCGTTTGGCGCTTTCATCGGATATTCCTATTCCATCGAGTGGGAGCAGTACAAGTGAAAAATCGATCAATCCTCACTCTCTGTTTTGTTCTGTTGGCGTCGATGACATCGCTTCGCGCACAAAAATCGCAGACAAAACCAGACGTGAATAAAGAACTTGAGCAAAAACGATCGGAAGTCGAACAGAAATCCGTCGAAGTCCTTGACCTGAAATCGGCATTAACTATTCAGGAAGCCGAATTGAATGATCTGAAAACCGAGATGGAAGACATCAAATCCCATAATCAAAGTTTAGCTGATTCTATGAAAGCTAAACAGGATGAGATTGCGAATTTAAAAGCCATTCTGAAGGCTTACGAAGATGAGAAAAAGGTGTCTCAAGAGGTGGTTAAAACGATTCAGGATTTGGATACGCCCGTAGATTCTTCGGAAGCGACGCCGTTGCCGCTTGACGATACGGATTACAGGGAAGACTATAACACTGCGCTGAATCTGTATTTTGATCGTAATTATAAGGGCGCAATCGATGGCTTTTTAAATCTTCTATCAATCAGCACGACGCATTCGCTTGCCGATAATTGTCAGTACTGGATTGGTGAGTGTTACTATTCACTTGACGACTATTTTTCAGCAGTTGCCGCGTTTCAAAAAGTAGCCGGGCTCGGTGATAGTAATAAATCGGATGCCGCACTTTTTAAAATCGGTATGAGTTATCTGAAAATGGGGAAAAAGGACAAGGCGGTTGCTTCGTTTAAGCTGTTAGAGAAACAATTCCCATCCAGTGAACTCGTACCCAAAGCCAAACAGTATTTGACGACTCAGGAAAAATTTTGAGAATTTCGAAAATTATTTTACTAATGATAGCCATGCCAATAAATTTGCTTCCGATTGAACCCGATTCAACGGTAACCGCACGCAAAGCGACGCAGTTATATGATCTCGGAATCGCTATAGAGCCAGCGAGGGAGTCTCCCCCTATCTTCGGGAAAGGCGTTGCTAACCTCAGTTTGGTTCATTTACAGAACCAATTAGACTCCCTTTCGTTGGCTTTTTCACGATTTAGAGCAGATTCGGACAATTTGAAAGCGGAACAGGATTCGTTGAAAAAATTGGTTATCGCATTACAAAACCGGTTGTTTCAATCGCCTTATGCCCCATTTTCGTATCCGGCGAAAATATACTCCCACAAGGACGGTCAAAAATACTTCCGAAAGGGTTTGGACGCTTTCAACCATAAAAATTTTATGGTTGCTGTCGATTACCTGCAAAAAACGATGTCCTCAGACGTTTCTTCCGAGATGCTTGGCGATGTTTATTATTGGATTGGGAACTGTTATGTCGAACTGGGCGATGAGTATCTCGCGCTGGAATATTTTAAAAAAGTGGTAGAATATCCATTGTCCGAGTGGTTGGATGACGCGCTGTTTGCTTCGGCGGTGATCTATCAAAAGGCCGGCGAGACCAAACTTGCGGAGGCGTTTTTTAATAGGCTTTTGAAGCGGTTTCCCAATAGTCCACGAGCCAAATTATCCGAACTCGAACTGAAGCGATTAAAACAGAAAGAGTGAGACAAACGGAGTTGAGTCAAATGATAAGACGATCAAAATTAATAGGTCTGGTTATCCTTCTCGCTGTTGGGATTTCCAGCGCGCAGGTCACACGCGTCGGATTCTCTCATCCCGGCTACATGATTAAGATACCGACCAGCAGTATCTATCGCACTCCTTATATTTTCCGAACCGGTTTTACCACAGATGTTTACGGTTTCGCCGACTCTTTATTTACCAAGGGTGTTTTTTTTGAAGCAGACCTGACTAACTCGTTCAAGATCGGATTTACTTCCGTGCAAGGAATTGTTGGTGAAAAACCGGTCGAGTTCGGTTTTCATCTGCAACAGCGGCTTTTTACTTATGGCGATATCAGCTTTTCGGCGGGCATCCACGATCTGGTTCTCAAACAGGGCGAGAAAAAATTGAACATGGATACGCAGACGCTGTCAATCTTCGGGGTCATTGCTAATGAAAAACAATTTGGAAAGAACAGCCTTTTTACCTACATGGGATTTGGAACCGGCGGATTGGCAACATCTTTCGGCGATGATTCCAGTACGACAGCTGGTGTTTTTGCTGGAATTTTGATGCACACGAACATGATGGCGAAGCAAGGCGGCGTTGATCTGATCGGTGAATTTGACGGCGGTAGCGTGAACATCGGCATTCGAATTCCCATAGCGTTAGATTACCATCTGAATTTTAGCATCAACAATGTGACATATCTGTATAATTTCGGCGCGAAGAATTTCGACGCCGCAAACGTTCGGGAAGCGCCCAGTATCAGCGTCGGTCTCGATTTCCGGATTCCGCGCATCAAGCCGGAACAGGCACGGAAGAAAATGCTGGAGGGAATGGTCGATGAAGGTTCGAAAATGGTGCTAGATTTGGAAGAACAATTTGCGGCGCGTCTCGATTCAACGCTCAAGGCGGCAGATTTTGAGATCGCCAAGTTGCGCGACTCGCTGAATATCTATGAAACAGAGATTAAATATTTAACCAGCCAGGTTGCCAATCTTCGTCAGAAAACCAATATGTTGGAGGATTCTGTTCGGACTGTTAAACTTGCCAAACATGCGATGGAGCAAAATATCAATCTGGCATTGAAACATTTGTCAAAGTCTCTCCAATATTTTTATTCCAACGATTACAGAGAAGCGCTTGTCGAAGTGGAAAATGCGATAGAACTTAATCCGAATCTGGCGTTAGCCTATGCGCGGCGAGGATCGATTTATTACAAACTTGGAGATATCGATCGGGCGACGATTAACTGGAATCTTGCGCTTCGCATCGATCCGGAATACGACGATGTGCGGAATATTTTACGAGCGATGAATGAGAACAGACTACGAAGCGCCGGCGGACAAAATGTAAAGGAGTAAGGTTTAAACTATGGATATAGCTACAATACTGGGAGTAATTATCGGAACCGGACTTATCATTTGGGGAATTTTTCTACTGACGCCCAATTTCAGCATGTTCGCCGATTTGCCGAGTTTGCTCATCGTCGGCGGAGGTTCACTTGCGGCGACGTTGATCAGTTTCTCGCTTAATGACGTGCTTAGTTTAGTTAAATCCATTTTGATTGTTTTTAAAAAAGAGAAAATTAACCTGCCGGAAGAGGTAGAGACGATCGTCAATCTCGCTCCTATTGCCAGGAAAAGCATACATGATCTCGAAAAGTCAATGTCTGATATTAGAAATCCATTCCTTCGAGATGCGCTTCAGATGGTCATCGACGGGTATAATCCCGATGAAATTCGTGATATTCTCGAGACGCGAATTGAAAACAGGACATTGCGTGAAAAAGGCGAAGCGAATGTATTGAGAACAATGGGCAAATATTCGCCGGCATTTGGAATGGTTGGAACACTTATCGGTTTGGTCGTGATGCTATTTGGAATGGCCGAAATTTCCGCGTCTGGAGCTGATCCAATGAAGACTCTGGGCGCCGGAATGGGAGCCGCTATTATCACGACGTTTTACGGCACGATTCTCGCCAATCTGATTTTTAATCCGATGGCAGTGAAATTTGAAACCCGAGTTCAACGACATAACTTAATGCAGAGCATGTTGATTGAAGGAGCGCTTTTACTACAAGCCCGGAAACATCCTCTAATTGTTCGTGAAAAACTGAATTCCTATTTAAGACCGCGCGATTGGAAGCGACTTGAGGAAAAGAAATAACTGATGGCTGAAGAAGAGAAAAGAAAAAAAATCAAATCGTTAGATGGAAAAGACGAAGAAGAGCCTTGGTTAACAACCTATGCGGATATGATGACTCTGCTGATGACCTTTTTTGTACTTCTATTTTCGATGTCCAAACTCGATCCGGTTAAGTTGGAGCAGTTTGGTAGTTCTGTTGGCAATGTGCTCGGCGGTCCTAGCCCTAAGGCAAAGACCTACACTCTCACGGAGATTTTTAAAGAAGTTGTAAATGTCATTGAAGAGGAAAAACTGAAAGATGTTATTCAGGTAGAAACGAGTGCACGCGGCGTCTGCATCAAAATCCCCAGTGAAATTTCTTTTCAATCGGGTAGCGCTGACTTAAACCCGAGCATTTTTCCGATTCTCGATAAATTAGATATTATGATCCGCAAATCCATCTTTCCAATTGCGATCGAAGGACATACGGATAGCGATCCGATCCAATCGCAAATGTATCCATCCAATTGGGAACTTTCGGCGGCGAGATCGGCACAGGTTGTTCGCTATTTTTCAGGTCGCGGAATCCCGCCGAACCGGTTTCAGGCGGTCGGATATTCCGACACAAGACCGCGTTCTGCCGGGAAAACAGTCGAAGAGGCAAATTCAACAATTGAGAAAAAATCTCAAAATCGAAGAGTCGAGATTTTTTTTCTAACAGTAGGATAAATAAGGGGAAAAGGTTATGGCAAGAAATGATAACCTGATAATAAAAAAAATAGTTTTTGCGACGATAGGTCTATTACTGACTTTTCTGTTTGCGCAGGACAATCAGGTTTCCTACCTATCGCAAAAACTACTCGTCGAAAATAGCCTTCGGGATAGAATTACCGACGCGCTGGATAAACTTCTTGATGATGCGAAGTTCGTTGTCGATGTAAACGTGGATATCGAATTCACACCCATCGAAGAAACGCAGATGATTATGCAATCACGGGCGGGTGCTAAATCCAGCCAGTCTGTTGCCAAAGAGAAAGCGAAAACTGGTGCCAAGAGTTCGCAAACACCTGCGGATATGAGTGCAACGTCGAAAAAACCGGCTAAACAAACCTATTCTCTGCCTTTGCCCGGTTTTGAAATTCCGCAAGAGACGTTTACCGAAACACCCAGTAATCAACCGGCGCAGGAACTAATTTTTGGTACAGATGAAAACGTTGAAGAACCTTCTGAAAGTCAGGAATCGACAGAAACACTGGGATCCGAAATGGTACCGACCACCGTTGATAAACAATCCATTTCGATTCCCATCATCAAGCGGCAACAGATAAGTATCATTGTTGAAGATGGCGTGACTCCGGATGTGATCGAAAACATCAGGCAGGTTGTCAACATCGCGTCGCACTATGATCGTTCGCGCGGTGATGTTATTAGCGTGATGACGGCGAATTTCAAGAAGAAAAAAGAGACCGACGGCGCTGAAGCAATCATCCTGAAAAATATTGCTGAAAAAATCGACGATATCGACAGAAGACAAAAGGAAACTGAACATTTTGGTCGTATTGAACAACAGCGGCGTGCCGAAAAGCAGGTCGTCGTTCGCGATTCACTTCGCATGGAAGATTTAAAAAAAGAGATCGCAGACCTAAAAGCACAGCTACAAACACCGCAACTTACCGATGAACAGCGGCAAGAAACTGAGAAAGCGACGACAGCTCGCGAACAGGAACTTGCTAATCTGAAAGATCAACTTCGCGACAGTAACCGCCGTCTTCAGGAAGTCGAACTGGGTGCGCTCGAAACGACGCCACCTATCATGACTCGCCTCAAAAATATGGGCGTTTTAATTGCGGCGGGAATTGCGGCATTATTGATTTTGATCCTTCTTTTCATCATTTTGATATCACGTCGAAATCAGGCAAAGCGGCAGGAGATCGAATGGGGATATGGCACAAAAATTCCGATGGGTCCTCGTCCGGTTCCACCTGCGCCACAAATCATAGAAAAACCGGCTCCGGAAGTCGTCGCCGCACCCACACCGATTTATGCGCAACCGACAATTCCGATTCCCGAACCAAAAGTTGCTGAAGAACCTGTCGATATTGAGGCTCAAAAAGAGGAAATGAGAGGGATTAAACAGTCTGTCATTTCAATGAGTGTCGGTCAACCCGACACGGCTTCGCGCATTATCAATGACTGGTTGAGCGGCGACATTAAATCGGAACAGACGGAAGCCGAATAGAAGGAGGAATGAATTAATGACGGAATATAAAGACCTGACCGGGCTAGATAAAGCCGCGATACTTTTTAAGACGCTTGGTGCGAATCTGGCTCTTCAGATGTTTAAGGGGTTGAATAAAAGTCAACTCCAGAAAATTCGACAACACATGGCTTCCATTGCCAGCGTACCGTTTGACGTGAAAAAAGCGGTGCTTGAGGAATTTTATTTCAGTTTTGTCACGGAAAAATTCACGCCTGCTGGCGAAGAGACTAAAAAGCCGTTCGAGTATCTGAATGATTTGAGCGATAATCAAATTATCTCGTTGATTGCCGCTGAATCGCCCGTTATCATGGCATTAACGGTTGCTCAATTGAGCGTGGATAGACAGATTAAAATTTTGCAAGCCCTTCCGCCCCCTACGCAACCGAGAGTCATGGCGGAAATCGGACACATTGGCGATATACCATTAGAAGGCGTCGTCAGTATCGCAAACGAACTGAAGGAAAAAGCCTCGTTTTTGCCGCGCGCTTCGGAATATTCACGCGGCGGCGGGGAAAATGTTGCCGGAATTCTGAGTCAGATGGCGCCAAAGGATGAAAGACGTTTTCTCGAACATCTGGAGAAAGAAGCGCCGGAACTCGTTCAACAGGTTAAACATTTCTATTTTACCTTTGACGACATGACCAAACTGCCGCAGACGGTTGTCAGCGATGTCCTGAAATCCGTCGAGGCCTCGGAAGTTGCCTATGCCCTAAAGGGTCAACCGGATGAAATAAAAGAGTTCTTTATGAGTTCGCTTCCGCAAAGGACACAAATCATTCTTCAGGACGAGATGCAGTTACTGGATGGGCCTCAACCGCGTAGAAAAGTCGAAGCCGCACAGAAAAAAATCGTCGACAAAGCGCGCGAATTAGAGAAAGAAGGGCGATTTAGACTCGAAGATTTTATGGATGCCGATTTTATCGAATAAATCTCTCTTTCAAAAGGAATGTGAAAAGCCCCTTGACCCAGGGGCTTTTTCCATAAACAGAACTTTTATTTGTGTAATAAACTGCTGGATATTAACTTGAAACTAAGATGATTTCTTATCCAAGAAAAATAACACGTCAAGTCCTTGCTGGAAACGTACCAATTGGTGGCGGTGCTCCGATCACCGTCCAATCCATGACCATTTCCAAAACGCACGATCTCCAATCGATTCTTCCCGAAATCGAGCAACTTCAGGATGCAGGTTGCCAGATTTTAAGAATCACAGTCCCGGATGAACGTGCGGTTGCCACTCTTCCTGAAATTAAAAAACACATGACGATTCCGCTCGTTGCGGATATTCATTTCAATTACAAACTTGCCTTAGAGGCGATTGACGCGGGTGTCGATAAAGTTCGAATCAATCCCGGCAACATCGGCGGTAAAGAGCGCGTGGCCGAAGTCCTTAAAAAAGCCAAAGCCGCGCACATCCCGATCCGATTAGGCGTCAATTCCGGTTCGCTCGAAAAGGATTTACTGGAAAAGTACGGTTATCCGACGCCGGAAGCCATGCTCGAAAGCGCAAAACGGCATATCGATATTTGCTTAGAAAATGACTTTCAGGACATTGTTGTTGCACTCAAATCGTCGGATGTTCGGCTAATGATTCTGGCGAACCGCTTATTTTCCGAGAAATATGACTTCCCGCTTCATCTTGGTGTAACTGAAGCCGGACCGCAATGGCAGGGAACAATTAAATCCGCCATTGGTATTGGGACACTTCTTTCCGAAGGAATCGGTGATACGTTACGAGTTTCGCTGACCGCAAAACCGGAGGAAGAAGTTCGAGTCGGGTTTCAAATTTTAAAGTCGCTTTCCATCGTTCGGCGCGGCGTAAATATCATTTCGTGTCCGACGTGTGGACGAACTGAGGTAGATCTAATGAAAATCGTTAGGGAGGTCGAAGAGCGCACAAAAAACATCCGGGAAAATATCACCGTCGCCGTCATGGGTTGTATCGTCAACGGACCGGGAGAGGCTAGAACTGCCGATGTCGGAATCGCTTCGGGAAAAGGAGAGGCGCTCCTGTTCCGCAAGGGCGAGATTATCGAGAAAATCCCGGAATCTTCTGCTGTCGATCGTCTGATGGAGGAGATCGAACGATTCATACATGATACTACCGAGGAGAATTAACCATGAAAAAAATTCAGATCCTATTTTTTCTGTTATTGTTCTGCAGTTTCTTATTTGGACAAGACTCGCTGAAAATAACCGATATGGATTATACATCCTACGGTCAAAATCTCTATTGGCGCGCGCTCAATCTCTCCGAAAAGAAAGTATTCCTTCACGCTTACCTCTATCGGACTTATGAAATTCAGTGCCATCTCGAAGAATCTAAGAAAGAGAAAAAATACTCCGATCAGTTCAAAAAAAAGTTTACCGACCCGTTGTTCGATATGTTCAGTGGAATGGATGAAACCAAAAAGGAAGAGTTCATTTATTGGATTGATGTCTTTTATCAGAACGATTTCAACCGAGAAAAACCGTTTTTAGACGCGCTGATTTATGCCGCCGGTAAACACGAAACAAAAAAAAGAACGCTTCTGGACATCTTCAAGGAAGTGTACGAATAAATCCCGGCGCGGGCTAATCTGATCGTTACTGTTTCCCATGATAAAATCAAAAATATCGGTGCAATTTTGGATCGAGTATCTGGGTCTTCGATTACTTGAGCGGATTCTGGCACCGTTATCGATCCGTTCTCGTCAAACGTTCGCAGAATTTGTTGGTACGTTTGCCTATTATTTTATTCCATTCCGGAAGAAAATCGTCCTGAATAATCTGAAACGAGCATTTCCCGAATCAACCTGCGCTTGGCGCCATCGGATCGCCCGCCTTAACTACGTACACTTTACCAAAGTTTACTTTGATCTAATTCCGGTTTTTCATTTTCCGGATTCTTTGTTTTTCCGGTATGTCCGAAACGAAGATCAATCCGTTTTGGATTCGGCGCTGAAACAGGGAAAAGGAGCGCTCATTGTTTTGTATCATCTGGGAAACTGGGAGGTGTTTGGCGATTGGTTCGCGCGGAAAGGTTATCCGATCGGCGCTATCGCAAAAAAACTCAATAATCCGCTTACGCATGGACTAATTTTCCGGACGCGCTCAATGAATGGAGTTTACCTATTCTCCAAGACCAAACGTCAATCGCTGAAAATGTGGAAATTCGCCAAAGAAGGAAATATACTCTTTATGGTCTCGGATCAGGATGCCGGGAGGAACGGGATATTTGTTCGGTTTTTCGATCAATGGGCTTCAACCTTTCGCGGTCCGGCTCTTTTTGCCACGAAACTCAAGTGCCCAATAATTCTTGGAACCTGCCTAATGGACGCCAACGGTAAATATGTAATTCGGTTAAAAGAATTACAGGTGAAAGACATAAGTCAGGAGTCAGGCGATCCGATTCAAAGCTTAACGCAAGCTATCACAAATTATTTTCAAGAAGAAATTTGCCGACATCCCGAGCAATACTACTGGTTCCATCGCCGGTGGAAAACCAAACCGCCAAAAGAATTGTTAGTTAACGATGACTGAAATCATCTCAATTGATTCCGCTTCTGAATCGCAAATCGCGGCGATTCTGTCGGCATTGTCCGATGGGCAGATCATCGCTTATCCGACCGACACGATCTGCGGATTGGGCGTGGATGTTTTCAATTCATCCGCGGTCGGTAATCTTATTCGGTTGAAAGGCAGGTCTTCCCAAAAAGCAATAAGTATCTTATATTCGGATGTGGAACGATTACTAAAAGATTTTCCAAACCTAAACAACTACCAACGGAAGTCGGTTCGTTCGCTCATACCCGGACGGGTAACGCTTGTTTTGCCTGTGAAAAACCGGAATTTCCCCGAACAATTCATGGATGAAGGCTTTGTCGGCGTTCGCGTCATAGACATGGAGCCTTTGAACCGGATATTACGCCAGTTCCCGAATCCGATTACAACGACCAGCGCAAATCCGTCCGGTGAAAAGCCTGCGGAAAATGCCGAAGATGTCGTTCGGTATTTCGGCAACTCCGTGTCAATTGTGTTGAAGTCGTCGGATTCTTCGAGCCAGATTCCTTCGACGGTCGTCAGGATTTTATCAGACAGTTTTTCGATTCTTCGTGCGGGCGCGGTAAGCGCCGATGAAATAGCCCAAAGGTGTGAATAGAATGAAACTTTATTTTCGCATTCTGAAAATGGTTAAACCCTACTGGAAAACGCTCACAGTCGGTATTCTTGCGTCACTTATGTTTGTCCTGTTCAACAGCGCCTCGGTCTGGCTTACCGCTTCGTTTGTCAACGTACTTTTTCCAAAAACACAGACCGTCGAACAGCAGTCGGATTCCCGAAAAGAGGTTGTTGAACCAACAATTCCCGTTAAACTCAATGCCAATGACAAACTAAAAGCATTGACAAATAAATTGATCTTAAGGGACGAACCGGTTAAAACTCTTAGAATGTTATGTCTAACGATCTTCTTGACATTTATACTCAAAAATATCTTCTTTTACATTAAAAATGTCTGTATCAGCTGGGTGCAGTTGAAAGCGGTGCGCGACCTGCGAAACAGGCTTTACGAACATTTGCATAACCTTTCTCTCTCATTTTTTCAACGAAAACGGGGGGGAGAAATTTCGTCCATTGTACTAAATGACGTTTCGACAGTACGGAATTCCCTTTCAGTCAGCTTCGATAAACTTCTCGTCGAGCCGATCAACATTCTCACATTCATGACGCTTCTGTTTATCATTTCATGGAAGTTGAGCCTTTTTGCCGTCATCATTCTGCCACTTACATTTATCGCGATTTCCAAGATTGGGCAGAGCGTTCGGCGAAAGTCGATTCGCACCTCCAAGCAGATTGCCGGGATTATGGCGATTCTTGATGAAACACTTCACGGAATTCGCGTCATCAAGGCATTCTCCATGGAGAATTTCGAGAAGATGCGCTTCTTCCGCGAAACCGAGAAGTATTTTCAACTGCTGTTCAAACGCAGGAAACTGAAAATCGTCTCGACGCCGATCAATGAGTTCTTCAGCGTCATCATCGGCATTTCTCTACTCTGGTTCGGAGGTAGCCACGTGCTCGCCGGAAGCGGAATCGAAGCGGAAGATTTCGTTCGGTTCATCATCATGCTTTTTGCGCTGATGACGCCGATCAAAAGCCTGAACAACGTTAATACGGACATTCAGGAAGCAATCGCTTCGACTATTCGAATTTATTCGATTTTGGATGAGAAACCTGATGTCGTCGAAAAATCAAATGCACAAGTTCTCGATGGCTTTCATCGGGAAATCCGCTATGATCATGTTCGCTTCATATATCCGCAAACGTCCCACGAGGTGCTTTCCGATGTAAATATGACGATCAGAAAGGGCGAAATCGTCGCCATTGTCGGACATAGCGGCGCCGGGAAATCGACGCTGGCTGATCTTCTGCCGCGCTTTTACGATCCTGTCGGCGGTTCCGTACAAATAGACGGAATCGACATCCGCGACATCACTTTCAGTTCGCTCCGGTCACTGATGGGAATCGTCACACAGCAAACGATCCTGTTTAACGACACGATATTTAACAACATAGCTTACGGTCTCGGAGATACCGATCCGGAGAAAGTCATCGCCGCCGCTGACGCCGCAAACGCACTGGAATTCATCAATCTTTTCCCGGATAAGTTCGAAACCATGATTGGCGATAAAGGCCTGCGGCTTTCCGGAGGCGAGCGCCAACGTCTCGCAATCGCCCGCGCATTGCTTAAAAACCCGCCGATCCTTATCCTTGACGAGGCAACTTCGTCGCTCGATTCCGAATCAGAACAAAAAGTTCAGGCAGCTATCGAACAGCTTATGAAAGACCGGACGGTTTTGGTCATCGCGCATCGACTCTCGACGATCCAGAACGCCAACAAGATCATCGTTCTGGAAAAGAGAAAGATCTACGAGACCGGCACGCACGACGAACTGGTGAAAAAGGAAGACTCTCTTTACCGTTATTTCTACGAAACGCAGTTCGTGAATCACCAGACTAATCATCTGCACGACTGAAACAGTCAACATGACCAGAACAAAATCCAAACTTCCTTTCGACTGGAAAATTCTGCCGTCCGTTCAATCCGTTGCCGACTTAATTGCCACCGAACTCACTGAATTCAAGCCGGAGATTCTGATAAGGCTGATTCGGTTCGAAATCGAATGGCTCCGAGCCGACATCGTTAGGAAACAAATCTCCTTGAAAGACAGGCAAAGTGCCATTGAGGAGGTTCTCTGCCGGTTGAGATCGAAAAGCGAAAAACTTTTATCGCTTCCACTGAAAAAAGTGATCAATGCGACCGGAATTGTCCTGCATACCGGTCTGGGACGCGCGCCATTCGGCAATGAAATCCTTTTGGAAACCGCTGAGATTCTTTCGGGTTTCTCCAATCTCGAATTTGACCTAAATGCAGACAAGCGCGGCGAACGACTCGATCTGGCGGATGATTATCTGAAGTTACTCACCGGCGCGGAATCATCCGCTGTTGTGAATAACAATGCCGCGGCTGTCTTTCTGGCGCTGAATTCGCTGGCAAACCGCAAGGAAGTCATCGTCTCGCGCGGTGAATTAATCGAAATTGGCGGTTCTTTCCGCCTTCCCGAAATCATGAAAAAGAGCGGCGTGAAAATGGTCGAAGTCGGGACGACTAACAGAACATACATGAGCGATTATGAAAGCGCGATTGGTACAAGAACCGGCGCAATTATCCTCGCGCATCCGTCCAATTACAAAATTCAGGGATTTACGACTCGACCCGAACCGGGAAAAGTCGTCAAATTGGCGCATGAACACGGCATTCCGGTGATTTTCGACATCGGCAGTGGTGCGTTATTTGACATCAGGAAAGTCGGACTTCCGGCGGAACTCGTCGTACCAGAATTTATCGAAGCGGGTGTCGATTTAGTGACGTTCAGCGGCGATAAACTTCTTGGCGGACCGCAGTGCGGAATCATCGTCGGGAAGAAAAAATCGATTCTCCTCCTTCGAAAAAATCCGCTGATGCGCATCGTCCGGTGTGATAAAACAACTTTCGTGCTTCTCTGTGCGACGCTGAAACGCTATTTACTTTCGGAGCCGGAGAAACGCATTCAAACCTACCGACTACTCGCGCGCGACAGCCATATTTTACTCGGCGAGGCGGAAAAGATCGTTCATAATTTGCCGAAGATACTTGTGAATGACCTCGGAATCTCGGTTCTCGAAACCGTCGTCGAAGCGGGAAGTGGTTCATTGCCGACCGAGACGATTCCCAGCGCGGCGATCGTCTTTTCACCGAAAAAAATCTCTGTCGTCCGACTGGCTGGCCTGTTCCGGAAGAATCGCCCGCCGGTCATCGGATACACGAAGTCCGAAGAATTCTATCTCGACCTGAAAGCCGTGTCGTCTGCAGATCTTCCGGCAATTTTAGATGCGATCCGAACCATCGGCATGTCGCTTTAAATTTTCCTTTTATGTTAACGGAAAACCAGAAAATGCCCGATGAATTTGTCACGGGGCAAAGACCGGTCATTTTCGGAACCGCCGGACATATCGATCATGGCAAATCATCGCTTTTAAAAGCGTTGACCGGTGTCGATCCCGACCGGCTCGAAGAAGAACAACGCCGTGGCATGACCATCGACATCGGCTTTGCGTTTCTGAATGAAAATATCGCATTCATCGACGTTCCCGGCCATGAAAAGTTCATCAAGAACATGGTCACCGGCGCGAATACCGTCGATCTGGCGCTTCTCGTCATTGCCGCAGATGACGGCATCATGCCACAGACCCGCGAACATGTAGAAATCCTCAAACTAATTGGCATCCGCTCCGGACTGATTGTTGTCAACAAGATCGATCTCGTCAATTCTGATTGGCTGGAAATGATCCTTGAAGATGTCCGGCAATTCGTCCGGGGAACGTTCCTCGAAAACGAACCGATTCTTTGCGTTTCCACTGTCACAGGTGCCGGAATTCCTGAACTAAAGGAAGCGATCTTACAAAAAGCGGGACAGTTCGAACGGAAAAGCACGAGCGACCTGTTTCGTCTGCCTATTGATCGCGCTTTTATCGTCAAAGGTTATGGAACGGTCGTCACTGGTTCGGTCATCTCGGGAGAATTACACGTCGGAGACGAAGTGGAAATCGCGCCGCTGAAGATTTGGACGAAAGTCCGCGGCATCCAGTCGCATGGAAAGCAAACAGATAGGATTAGCGTAGGTCAGCGCGCTGCAATCAACCTGCAGAATGTCGATAAGGACGATCTGAAGCGCGGCTACTTCCTCGCGACGCCCGGATATTTCCAACCGAAGCGGCTGACGACATGCCAAATCGGACTTCTGCCGTCCGCATCGCCGCTGAAATACAATTCCGTCGTCCGCGTTCACCTTGGAACCGGCGAATTCATCGCCAAAATCCGGCCAATCGGCAAAGACGAACTCCTGCCGGACGAGTCGTGCATTGCGCAAATCCTCTTCGACGAAGAAATTTCGGTCGGATTCCACGACCGGCTGATTCTGCGTAGTTATTCGCCGGTGGCGACGATCGGCGGCGCGACGGTTCTCGAAGTTTTCCCCGAACCTCTGCGAAAAAAAGAGTCCGTAAAAGCGGATCGGATCGGGAAACTCATCGCCGACGACCTGCTTTTCTGTGCCGAAAACCTCTTTTCGTTCCATCCCGGCATACTTTTCTCATCTTTCGACGTCGCGCAGAGACTTTCGGTTTCCGAAAGTTCGGCTTTGAACCTACTGCGGTTACTTTCCGACAGACAAAAGATCGTTTCGATCAAAACCGGTTACATTTCGCTTTCAGAAATCCCGGCAATGAAAAAACGCCTGATCGAAATTTTGTCGCAATTTCATCAGAAGAATCCGATCCTCTCCGGTCAATCGAAAGCGAGCCTTCTTGAGGAGGTAAAAATCTCCGATGAGATGGCTGATTGGCTGACAAATGAACTTAAAGATGAAAATAAAATTGCGGTTTCCGGCGATAAATGGCGGCTGAGAGGTTTCTCGCCGGTTCTTTCCGGAAAACAATCGGAATTGATCCAACAGATCGAGTCGGCGCTGATCGCCGGCGGATTTATGCCGCCCGATCTGACCGAAATCCGGAAAAAATTGAACCTGCCGGAAGATGAAGCCGAGCCGCTGTTCGCCTATCTGACCGACGCCGGAAAGATCGTCATCCCCGAAAAGAATCTGGCGTTCCATTCAGAAACGATCGGAAAGGGGCGCAATCTGATCGCCGGTTATCTCGATGAAAAAGGCGAGGCAACCGTCGCCGAACTGAAAGAACTGCTCGGTACTTCCCGCAAATGGGTAATTCCTTTGCTGAATTATTTTGACCGGACCGGACTCACGCGGCGGGAGGGAGATGTGAGGAAGTTGAAAGAGTGAGAGTTCAGATACGAGGATGTGATTTAAAAAATCAATGTACTTTGTCTTGACAAAAGTGAAGCTATTGCTTAATATGTTGGTGAAATGATTGTTATGATCGAATGTGAGGAAGTATAATGAATAAAAAAGAACGCCTGATCGAGAAAGAAAACTTTTCAATCGCATTAACAGAATTCGTCAAAGGACTTGGAAATTATGTTTCCGGAGAAGATGGCCAATGGACAGTTAAGGGATTTATCGACATATTCAAGAATATTTACACGATCAGTTCGGATACTAAAATTGTATCAAAAATTCTGGAAATTCACTTGTTTCCTCGTATCCTTCAATTTGCTCAGGATAATGGCTATTCAATCGTTTTAGCGGAACATCAAAACTGGTATCCCGACCTTAGTTTCGTCCAACATAGCAACCAAACCGTAAAATTTGCCGTTGATTTAAAGGCAACTTATCGTGATCCCGAATTTCCGGGACACGTCAATGGTTTTACTTTAGGAAGTCACGGCGCTTATTTCAGAGAAAGAAGTTCGACCAAGAACATCCAATTTCCCTACTCTGACTATCTGGGGCATTTCTGTCTGGGAGCGATATACACTAGAACATCAATAAGTGATTTGGACGAAACTGAAATATTCCGCGTTAAAGAGATTGAAGAAACCGATTATCAAGTCACATCAAATCGATACCGTGTAACTCCAGTTGAAAATCTTCGATCGATTACATCGGTTGTCAGAGATTTTCAATTCTTTGTTTGTGAAAAATGGCAATTGGCGAGCGACAAACAAGGCTCAGGTAATACCGCTAATATCGGTTCAATAACTTTCATCGATGATATAATCAAAGGCAATGGCATTTTCGCCAAACTTGGCGAAGAATGGTTCGATGAATATTGGATGAATTATGGTTTGCTCAAGATGAAAATGAAAGGAAAGGTCAAACCAATCCGATCTATCGAAGATTTCCTTGATTTCAAGCATAGCGATAAGACAAAGATCGTTCCGGTTAAAACCAAAAAGAAAAATAACAACGAGCAACAATGCGAATAATCGTTCCACCAATTAAAAGTCAGGGTATAAAAACCAAACTGGTTCCCTGGATTCAACTTTTAGTGCCAGAAGTCAAAGGCCGGTGGATCGAGCCATTTTTCGGAACCGGCGTTGTGGCTTTTAATTCCGGTTTTCAAAAAGCATTGCTGAACGACATCAATCCGCACATCATCCGGTTTTATCAGGCAATCAAGGATCGGAAAATCACACCGGAGTCGGTGCGTGAATATCTTGAGCGGGAAAGCAAGTTATTAGCTGAGGCCGATGATAAGGGCTACGCTCATTTTCGATTCATAAAAGACCGTTTTAACGAACAGCATGCTCCGCTGGATTTCCTGTTCCTCTCGCGGGCGGGTTTTAATGGGATGATGCGTTTTAATAAAAAGGGGAAATGGAACATTCCCTTTTGCCAGAAACCGGAACGTTTTTCGAAATCATATATCACTAAGATCGTTAACCAGGTGAACAAGGTGGCCTGCCTGATTCAGCTGGAGTGGATTTTTACGGCGGAACCGTTTGAGCAGACGATCCTGAAAGCCGGACCGGACGACATCATTTATTGCGATCCGCCTTACATCGGCAGATACGTGGATTATTTCAGCGGCTGGAACGAAGAAAATGAATTAAGACTTTTCGGGCTGTTATCTGAAACGCCTGCGCGGTTCATTCTCTCAACTTGGCATCACAACGATTATCGTTCTAATCCATTTATCAATTCGCTGTGGAATCGGTTCAACATCATAACGCGTGATCACTTCTATCATGGTGGCGGCAAGATCGAAAACAGGAAATCGATCGTTGAGGCATTAGTTTTCAACTACGAGGCCAACGTCGAAAAACATAATGCCTATGTCCAGCCAAAAGCCGAACAAATGATATTATTCGAACAAAGAGTGGAGTATATAGAGAAAAAATTGAAACGAGAGTTTTAAATAAAGTTAGGAAGGTAATAAAATGAATTGGTGGTACGTAATTATCCAAACGATCATAAATGAATTACTTTTCGCATTAACAATAGAGTTGTTTAGAAGCAAGTTTCAAAGACGGGTTGTGTAAATCAAAGTGTGTAAACTCATAAACAAGTTAGACATAATTCTTTAAAATTTCCTCAAAGTAAATTAACAATTGCGCATAAAT
>PEYN01000213.1 GCA_002774355.1 Candidatus Marinimicrobia bacterium CG08_land_8_20_14_0_20_45_22
AAGCCGCCTGATGAGGGCGGCTTTTTTATTTATATGGAGTGCGTCAACCGCGTTGACGCTTTCGACGGAGTCGAAACATGTCATTCTGAGGAGTGGAACATTAAGAGTAAAATCAATCCAGAATCATAACCTCTTGGAATGGATAAAATACGTTACGACGAAGAATCCTGGAGAGATTGAGTATTCTTGTCCAAGATTCCCAGCAAGCGGGATTTCCACTTCGTTCCAACTTCGCCACGGTCGTTTATTTACGCTAATCCACCGTTTCAATTCCTGTTTGATTTGTCCTTTCCTTTTCCATCTGTCTCTATGGCTCAGAATGACAGAATCAACCCTCACAATAACAAAGAAGGGCTGGTTGCCCAGCCCTTCCTGATAAACGATGAAAAGGAATGGTTAAAAGGACATATTTAAACCAAAATTAATCCGCCGTGGAGCGTTGACAAATACCTCAGCGTCGTCTGCTTGATGTGCTTTTGTTCCGTAAGCATTGTACAGGCTGTTATCAATAGCATCCTGAATGTAAAGCGCATCCATCAGGTTGAAAATATGACAGAAAACCTGGAAATGGACACCAACAAACGAAACAGGAATATTATATGAAATGTGAGCGTCAATATTCGAGTAAGCGGGAACCTGCCAGCTTTGTTCGCGATCCGCGATACCATCTATGCCGATGATCCGGCTGGTGGGATCCCATTCCGCCCAGTAACGATCATAATAATTTACCGTCGCCTGAACCGTCAGTCCGCGAATCGGATATACGGTTGTAGTGAACGAATAAATAGACTGCGGAGAATCACCGACCATCAGGTCTTTGATCGCATAAGTGTATTTCGCAGTTGTATCAGCTTCGACATCTTTATAAGTTCCTTCGGCGTCGTCCGTGTACTGGAATTTGCCGATGGAAACCGCACCGTCAAAACGTACCAAAGAAACCGGCTGATAGGCAACTTCCAACTCAAAGCCGCGATGTGTTTGATTCATTCCGGTCAGGAAGATCAAATCAGTGTCACCGCTAGTACCCGCGCCGGATGTAACCGCTTTGACTACATTACGGTCTTTCCACATCGTGTTGTAAGCATTGATCTTTATGGCTAATTTGTCTGCCAACGCGCGACCATTCCAGCCCAATTCTGTGCTAATGAATTTCTCGTTAGTTGGGTCCGGAGCGAGAGCAATCTCAACATCGTCGATGACATTATCCAGAATTGGAACTTTTTCGACATAACCGAAATTGGCGAAAACATCCATATTTTCAGAGAGTTTGTACAAACCACCAGATTTAAATTGGATGGCGCTAATCCAATCCGAAACGATTTTCAGTTCGCCATTGTCTGTAGCTTCTACATAAGAAGCTTGATGATTTGCCTCTTTCTTGAAGTGATCGACTAAACTGTATTTAATCATCGAGAAGCCGCCCATAGCATACAAAGAGAACAGGTTCTTTTTATATTCGCCCTGCGCAAAAAAACCGAGCCAGTCAATCGTATTCGTATTATTATAATAAATCTTTCCAGCTAATTCCCGAGTCGCTTTCGTAAGAGTGGCATCGAGATCAAAAACATTATTCACATATACGCTATCAAATTCATTATAAAATTTCTTATAACGTTTCTCGACATCAGAGGCATACTTATCATATTGACCATTGATGGCATAATCTCCACCCAACAAGTCGCGCACTTCTCTGAAATGATCTATAGAAGCCGTCCGCCAATCTAGGCCAAATTGAACTTTCATTGCCTTGCTGAAATCGTAATTCAATTTGGAAATCGCACCAATCGTCCATTGCTGATTCACGCTATTGCGGAGGAACCCTACCGCCTCACCTGCCGGTTTGGCTTTTCCTTTACTATTTACAATATCTTCATTCATGGCAATTGTGGCATCCCAATCCATGATCTGGGAAGGATACTCCGTTCCAACGCCAGAAGGAACCTTTAGTAGGTCGCCAAACGTTCCTGAGCCGCCGCCGGAGCCGCCAGAGTAGTAGAATATCGAAGATAGCCGTGTCTTTTCATTGAGAGTCAGATACCAGTTTAAATTAACCTGTGGTTTGTGAAAATAGTTTTCGATCTCATTCATATAGCCCGAATACTGACGATCTACGGTCTCATCACCATACATGTAAAAATACTGTTTTCCTTTGTAATCACTGCTGATTTTGTACCAGTTTTCGTTGTATTCGCGACCTACTTCCGGAAACTTATCAAAAACATCGGCGACACCGTTCGCATCGGCATCGGCGTCTAAAACCGATTTATCAAAAGTGTCTTTTGCCAAGTCATGAGAGTACGCGGCAATATTCTGTGCGTATCTCATTTGACCATGTCGCTGAGGAGCGCCCAGAGCAAATAATTCTAGCCGGTTATTCTTATTGACGGCATAACTCAAACCGAAATAATATGCCCAGGCGTCCGTCCATGTTCCATCGATAACGCCCTCACCTGTTTTACGAACGACAGTTCCATTTACCGCAAACTTATCGGCAATCAGACCGGAATTATAATTCACCGTCGTTTTCAGAAAGTCGCCACTGCCGAATTCTTGCTTGACCATCCCGCCGCGTTTCATTTTCGTCGGATCGGTCAGTATATTCATTGTCCCGCCGATTGACGGAGCCGCAAGATTAACAGCCGACAGACCGCGTTGCATCTGGATCGATGAGGTCGCATCTGCAACGCCGTCCCAGTTCGACCAATAAACCCATCCGTTTTCCATATCATTGACCGGAACGCCATTGATCATGATAGAAACGTTACGCTGATTGAAACCGCGAACATTCACGCGCGCATCGCCAGCGCCGCCGCCTTGTTCCGTTGCATAGACACTGGGTGTTGTCGTGAGCGCCATCGGGATATCTCTCGAACCAAGTTTTAACTCCATATCCAGTTTCTCAACGTTTGTGTAAGCAACCGGCGTTGAACGTGTCGCTCTGGATGCAAGAACTTCCAAAGCGCCCAGTTCCAGAGTTTCACTTTCCAACTGCACATCAATTTTGATCGTCTTTCCCGCAGTTACCGAGACTTCTCTTGTGACTTTGCGGTAGCCGATTACCGATACAAAAAATTTCGCTTTCCCAGCTGGAACGTTGGAAATGGTGAAAATCCCTTCCTCATCTGTTGCCGCTCCCAATTCCGTGCCTTCGACAACTACATTCGCACCAACGATGCCTTCACTGGTCGCACGGTCAGTGACTCTCCCTTCGATGACACCGTTCTGCGCAAAAACCAAAACAGGGATCAACATCATTAAAAACATTACTTCCAAAAGACTCTTCCGCATTTTTTCCTCCCATGCTGTTTTATTGTTGTTTCAACGATCCTCTTAGCTCGCCATTTGTCACTGCCATAACATCATATTGAGTTAAGAATAAACTCACGAACAAAATATAGTACTCCTAATCAGAACTGCAAAGAAAAAGATACACACCGATGAAAATATATTTTTACGCAAAAAATCGCAAAAAAATCGTTCACGACAACTATTTCACTCGTCATCGTGAACGATTTTATTCAATAATCTTCAACTCCGCCCCCGGCGGATTCCGAAATTTATCCGGTTGAAAATCCATTATTTCATCAGAATCATCTTTCGTGTCTCGGAATATTTCCCGGCAGTCAATTTGTAAAAATAGATGCCGCTGGGAATATTCGTTCCGTCAAATACGATCTGATACTCACCCGCCGGTTTCGTTTCATTGATCAATGTTGTCACTTCGTTTCCGAGAACATCAAATATTTTCAGACTAACCGTCGCGACTTCGGGAATTTGGTATCTGAAGGTCGTCATCGGGTTGAATGGATTCGGATGGTTTTGCGAAAGCCGAAAAGTATTTGGCGTCAGACTCTTGACCAGTTCTTCGATCGTCTGCTGATTTCCGAAAACCAACAGGTAACGCCCGTCAACTAAATTTGCCGGAATCGCGACCGAAGCGTTAGCGGTTAGCCGATCTACCTTATTCGTTTGCCGGTTTATTAAAGCAATCTCAAGATCGGAGAAGTTTTCGACTCCGATGATTTTCAACGCGATCTTTTTAGACGTACGGTTGATGACGCGCAGATCAAATTGACTTCCAACTCGGATAGCCGATCGATGTTCTACAGAAAACGATTTGTATTGATCCGATAATTCCGGCTTTTCAATGAACATTCTTACCTTTTCGAAAGCCGAAGGCGGACAGAAATAATCCTTCTCATCAAAACCGTCTTTGGCAGTAGCATCTTCGCCGATGAAAACGGATGAAAGTTCCTCTTCATCATCGGATAGTGTAAGCGCCAAATGTTTTTCAGCGATTATTGGTAAAGAAACCGTCTTTGTCAATGCCGCGGTAACATTAAACGGAATACCCAATTCGGCCAGACTATTTTGATTGTAGAAATAATATCCAACGTACGGATCGAATGTCGATGGTTGAGACCAACTGCCATTCCAACTATAAATAACTGCGTTTGAAGCCAAACTGTTTTCTGATTGAACATCCGTCCAATTCACGCTTTTTGTAAACGGACTCGAAATCAGGTTCCAACCGTCATGAAGCGGAATAGAATAGGTCAGATCGGACGTTAATTGAACTGCGGTAACTTCTTTCGAGATTTTCATCGGATTCCGTGCGAGAATCCAGAATGCGCGTCCGGGTTGAAACTTGAAGGTTTCGGAACCGTCATATTCGATCTGGTAATTCGTCAAATCGCCGTTATCCCAGCAGGCATTCCAGTCACGCGGCGATTTCCCTTCGAGAAATTTAGATATTGCCACCTGATCGGCTCCGGGCATTCCAACGATCTTGTAGTTTTCCGTATTGTCAGCATTTCCAAAGTTGACATTTTTCGACGCGCGAAATTCCTGTGGATATGAAAATATTGCAAATTCCGAACTGACCGCCGAAACGAGGGCGTTCGAGGCGTCGCTGATGCGGACGAGACATGTTGCATTAGCATCATCGGCGACCGTCCATTCATAATTACCAGACGCCGCTGGCGTAGAAGCGACAACAGGAAGCCATATCGTTCCGTTATCGACTGAATATTCGATTTTTACATTCGCGATATTCTGAGAAATCCATTCAATGTTCCTGACGTAGCCAGTTGGCCACTTTTCTCCAGAACACGGCGACGCAATAGAAATCGTCGGCGCCGCGCCATAGGCTTTAATGCACAAATCATAAAGACTCTCTGTTCCAGTTCCGATCTTTGTCCATACTGAGCCACTCGAACTGATCCAACACTTATCCGTTTCTAACGTTGGGTTAGAATAACCTTCTGAAATCGATTCAACCGGTATGGGATAGTTGTAGTTGTTTGTTTGGTACTTAACTTTGACGTAGAAATCGGATGTCTTTTTGAAAGAAATCGGCGTCGGTAGATCGAACATATAATAACCCGGAAGTTTGCAGGTTTGATAAGAAATCGAACCGATCAAATCATCATCCAATAATGTGATACCATCAAAATCATCGTAAATATCAATCTTGATATAAGCGTTCGCGCCGGTCACCCAAGTTCCGATTTTCTGAACAACCATGGCGCCATTAGTGATCAGTCGAACCAATCCTGCACCGGAAATTCCGCCATAACCAAGTGAAGTCGTGTTACCGAGATCATCATACCCGAGTACGCGAACGCTGGAATTATAGTCCAGTCTTGATGGAAAATAACCGACAGACGAATTGGCTAAAGAATCTTTGTAAGACATGTAAAAAAATCCATTTTTGCCCCAATTCGCACTCCAACTATTACGAATGATCCATGCACCGGTGCCTCCGGAAGTCACTTTGGTATCATCCCAACCTACGATCAAAACTGCATGATTCGTCGATGAATCGACTGAACCGCTATAACAATAAGTGAAATCGTCACGGTTGTAAGAACCGTTTTCCCACCTCATATTTGTATAGAGCGCGCCATAATCGAGCAACGCTTGCTTGATTGTGCTGGAATCGTTTGGAAGTTGGCGCAGATCAGAGAGATAGGCAATTTCATGAAATCCGGTTGGACAAGTTCCTTCGCTCGCGGTATAAGGCGCTTCGGATTCCAGAATCGGGCCGGATCTTCGCGTAAAATATGCCATCGCCATTTCGATGTTTCCACCTTCACAAGGTGCGAGTTCGAATCCATGACAATTATTCAAATTCTCCTCAGAGAGATCGAAGTCGCCGAGTCCTTCTTTTTTCCATTTGGATTCGATGGAGCCCATCGTCGCGAAAGTCCAACATGAACCGCAATCTCCTTGGTCCTTGACCGAAGTAACGAGAGATGTCCCCCCCTGCCCAGCTGTTCTTAAATCAAAAACCGGATCAGTTATAACAGCTTTATCAAACGAATCCGGAGAAAAGCCGGCAAAACTTGGCAGGAACGGCGGCGGAATTTCACCAAGCAGATAACCTTCACTGGAATATTCTGCCGTTGGTTTTCCTAATATTTTTTGATTCTGATAACGGATAAAATCCGGATTCAACGGCGCAATTTGCGGTTTCTCTTCGGCAAAAAGTATGACTGACAATATGGATAAAACGATAATAAAAAATATCTTCTTCATGATCTTCCTCGTTTATTAATTCGGTCTGGTGGGCGGCAAATCTATTGGTTTTCCTTCGGGTTCTACACCGATAAGGATCGCAACAACGGTCCCGACGATGATCGCCGATCCGATTCCGCCGTATAACAGCGTGCGGTTTTTAACCGGTTTGGCAGTTACCTGAAAATAATAATCGGCGATATTCGCCCCCAATTGTAACTCGTCAGAAAAATCCCATTTGATCGAACGGTTTTGCCCGGCGAATTTACCTCTACCAACATCGCCCATAACCTTTTTTGGAACGAGTTGAAAATCCGGCTGGTCTCTGCGTAACAGTACGACTGAAACCTGGTATTTCACTTTCGGGTTTCCATTCAGGTTGTAACGAATGTCGATTGTCTTATCCTTGACGGAAAAATCGACGCGTTCAACAGCATTTGTTTGCGGAAAAAGCTTGCAAGCGAACAGCAAGAGAAGACAGAAAATTTTAAAATGACGCATAAATCAATTCCTTCAATTTTGTCAGAAATATATAATGAAAAATATCGGAAAACAAAAATATCTTACACAGTTTCTTTTATCGAAATATTTTTGAGAATTATTCGAGTTTTTACTCGAATTAACTTGCATTGATAAAATCGACGATCCGGAATCCCGTTTCCTGTGTCGTCAAAATGCCGTTCAGATCCAGCGTCACGGCTTTTTGCATCACTAAATCCTGAACAGCATTTTCGACGATTTTGGATTCCTGTGGAAGATGAAGTTGCTTTAACAATCGACTTAACGCCAGAATGGCACCCAGCGGATTGACTGAATCGTGTCCGGCAATCCGTGGTGATGAATTCTGCATAACGCGATACAGAATCTGGCGATCAAGCCCTACTTCGCAACTATAAGATAATCCGTGTCCGCCGATCAGAAACGTCGCAATTTGGAACATTTCGTCTCCAGATAACCCGGTCGAGATAATGACGTCAAATTTGGATGGCTTCTGGAGTAATTCGTAAAGTGCCAGATCTGCTGTCAAATAATTCACAGAAAGTTCGGGAAATTCCTTAATAACAGAATCAAGCACCCGCTGAAATAGTAATCTGGAGGAAGGAAACACGTTGCTTTTATCAACAAGACAAACGCGGTTTCTGCCGAAATTCTTAGAAATGGTTAACGCCTCACGAAAAAATCTCTCCGTGCCGGAGTAGGTAAAAACTTTTGTCTCTATAGCGAGTTCCGAACTCCTTCCCTGATTCGTCAAACTGCTGATTAGACTTTCGCTGTATTCCATGTTCTCTTTAACGATAATTAAATTTATATTTTTATCTTGTAATCCAGAGATAGGACAAAGCCAGTCAGCGTAAAGTTTGATAGGATAGATTGTCAGGTTCAAGTCCAATTTTTCGCGAATTCTGCCAATGATTTCGCGTCCATGACGATTATCCGGGACACGCGGATCGCCAAACGGTCCGACAAAAACCGCATCGAAATTCTTGCGTATTTCATCCAGAAATGAATCGGAAATCGTGATGCGAGTTCGGAGGTAATTCTCCGCTGAATATGGATAAATTTTCGCGTCGATTTCCAAATTCCACTTCCGGTTTAGCGCCTCAATAATTTTCACCACCTGTGCAAAAATCTCCGGTCCGACTCCATCTCCGGGAATAAGCGCTATACGACGATTGCTCATTTCCTTTCCCTAAACTCCTCAGTAGTTAGGTTGCAGATCGTAATACGGCGTAATCAGACGATACTCGCCGAATCCTGATTCATCGACGAAAATGAACGAACGATTGATTTCATAGTAATACCAAATTTCATAAGGTTTCGTCTGAACTTCAAACGGGTGACGCTCGATGTCATTCGGCTGACCAAATAGAATAAAAATCATCCCCATGTCGGTTTTCCATCCGGGCATGAATCCTGAATAATGTTCAATCGTATAGTGAATACGTTTATAATATTCGTTCATCAATTCGTTATCGGAAGTGTTTGGAGTCGGGTCACGTTTTGCCCAAAAATTGACAAACAACTCTTTTTTCGCTTCCTGTTTTGCCTTTTTCATCGCCCTGATTTGACTATTCGAGGCAATATATTTCAGTTGTTCGATCGCCTGATCAAGATTATCGATCAGATTAGACATGCCCAGCCAGCGAAGCTGAAATAATCGTTCACCTTTTGTCTCATTGTTTCCAATTTTGATAATAACTTCGAGACGATACCGGTTGAACGTCATCTTTTCTTTGGGAATTGTCAACTTTTCTTGTGTTAATCCCTTTTGAAATTCACGATCGAATTTTCCTTCGGTGACGGCCTGATTTTTCTGATCGTAAATGATATACCGAATGGTTCCTTTTCCGCCATCAGAAAGGACGGTAAATGAAATAGTAAAATCAGGATAATCGTCGGTTATCGAACCGATGACCGAAGGAATTTCTTCGGACATGCCATCTTCACCCAAAACGACTTTTTCAATGATATTTATTTTACTCAGAACGACAGGTTTGGCATAAAAATCTTTGTAATCCATCGCCTTCTTTCGGTAACCGCTCTTTCGCGTATCCATATCCAAAATACCGAGTGTCAGAAAGAATTTGTTCGGATCAACCCGGAACGTGATTTTACTGACATCAAAATGTTCTTGAGAATTGGTCTCCTCATATTTTTGGGTGTGAATGGTTTGTTTCCAGATTTTCGATGCGGCTTGAATCTCGTTTTCGTTAAGCAATAAAACGGAAACCTCGTAATTTGCCGTAAATCCCGTTTCGTTTTTCACGAATTGAAAGGCATCGAACGGCGCTTTGATAATGATTTCAATGTTGATCGAATCACGACTAAGCAACGGATATTCTATCACATCATAATAAAAAAACGGCGCATCCGGTTCATCCGGTTTAAAATTCATGTTCTGTTCTTTTCCTTGCGCCAGAATCATCTGAACTGTTATAATTAGAAAAATAAATAGAATATTAATTTTTCGAAGCATATAACCTCCAATGATATTGGGTTAACCCTCTATCCGTGCCAAACCAAACCCACTCGCCATCTATGTTAATTTTATAGACATGATTGCCTGCCAATCCATCTACGGTCGTGTACCGTTCCAAGTAATTATCCGAAAGGCGAATTAACAAAGCGCCGAAATCGGTTCCTAACCATAAATATCCGTCTTCAATTGCCATGTCAAAAATCGTGACCACTTCTTGTTCGTGGGAATATTGTAAAATATCCCATTCATCCAAGAAAGGCGCATATTTGACTAAGATGTTCTGACGACTAAAAATCACGACGGAATCCGACACTGCAATTCCTGAAAAATTTCCACTAATCAATTCATTCAATTCCACTTCATCGCCAAAAGCGTCGAAATGCCGAACAAAATGATTCTTTTTATCAACGGAATAAATCCCATTATCGGTTCCGAGCCAGATAAAATCTTTTCCAACGACAATTTTTTGGATGCGAACAGGGATTTTCGATGGAGATAAATTAACGCGGCGCGTTTTGAAACCGGGAAGCGAAATGAGCGTCAGACCGTGCGGCGTCCCGATCCACGCCAGCGAATCTTCCAGTCCGATCGTCGTCACGATTTCATCCGAAAGTCCTTTGGTCATCCCCATTCGCTTCCATTGATCTTTTTCCATGTCGTGAATAACCAATCCCATATCCGTTCCGATCCACAGACGCCGATTGCGATAATTAATGTCGAATACTTGCGTCGTCGCTAATTCTTGAACGAGATAGGTTTCATTGTATTTCCATGTCCAGTCGGAAAAATTGAGGAAACTGATTCCCGTCCTGTTAGAAACTCGATTTCCATCAGGTATGGAATTGCTCATCCAAATTCCACTATCTGTTAACATGAGAGATGTTATGGAATTTTGAAGCGGACCCATCGGTGTTACATTCAATCGTTTAACATTATCGTCACCCGTGATCATTCCGAGTCCCCATGCTCCTCCATAAACGTCTTTTCCAATTGTGGAATGGAAAAGACATATAGGGAATTCCCTGAAATCCTGATCGAAGATAACCCCTTTCATATCAAATTGCAGATCAGCGTTGATTGCGTATAGACCAAAGTTTGGCAGAGGATCTAAATTTGAAGGCGCCCAAATAACATCTTCAGGCAATTGGAATTCGCTTGGTTGCAAGTCGCCGCCAAGTCTTGAAATTCGGTGATATGCGCCATCGATCGTCTTCGCCCAAAGAGAATTATTGTCCGCACCGAATCGATCGATTCGCCACTGTGGATTGATGTAGTTAACCCAACGATCCGCTGTTGGTGTAAGATAACTTATTCCAGCCTCGTGCGCCGCCCAGAGATAACTCGTGGTTTTATCGAAATATACGGCTGTGACAGAATCGCCCGCCATTCCATCGCTTGTCGTATAAGGTTCCTCCCAGCGACGAGAATACTTTTGGAATGGAACAACGCCGCCGCTCGTGCCAAAATAATAATATTCGTTGCCTTCTGTTAGACTTGTTGGGTAATTGCAGTTTTTATACGAAATCCAATCTCCCATTCGATACAGACGAACCGGCTTATTCCAAATGTCTTGTGCTGTCAAATTCAATGTTAACACAATCAGTAAAAGTGAAATACCGTAGAATTTTCCGATTACAGCCAAGATGTGATTTTGTTTATTCGTATTTTAACCTACTCTCACAAAATTTTTCCCGGCAACCTGCCGCACCGCTCCTTTAATTTCCAGCGCCAATAAAGTGGTAAGCGCTTCGTAGGACAGTTTACCGATTTTTTCCGAAATAGCGTCTATATGCATCGGCTCTGACGTAAGAGATTCATAAACTCGCTTTTCTTCTCCTTCCAAGAAAAAGTGCATCTCCATTTGTTTTGGAGCCGTTGAAAATTTCCGAATAGATTCAATTTCAGATAAAACATCGTCAATGTTGGTCACAAGTTTGGCGCCTCTTTGTATTAAACGATTGGTCCCGATACTCTTTTCATCTGTGATTCTTCCCGGAACGGCAAAGACTTCACGATTCTGATCAAGCGAATAATATGCCGTTAACAGTGCCCCGCTTTTCTCTCCGGCTTCAATCACAATAGTTCCCAGACATAAACCAGAAATGATACGGTTTCGTCTGGGGAAATTGACCGCGTCCGGTTTCGTTTCAAGCGGAAATTCAGAACAGTAAACTCCATTATCGACCAATTGATTGCGCAGATTTCTATTTTCAGATGGATAGATGACGTCGATTCCGTTTCCAAGTACGGCAATCGTTCTCCCTCCGGATGCGATGACTGTTTTATGCGCTTCCGTATCGACGCCACGCGCGAATCCGCTGACAACAGTGATATTTTGGCTGACCAATTCTTTGGCGAGTAATGCTGTCACTTGTCTCCCATAAACTGACGGCTGACGCGTTCCGACAATCGCAATCGAATCGGCATCTCTTTCCGAAAAATCTCCAAAATGAAACAATACCGTAGGCGGGTCGTAGATATTCAGTAATCTCACTGGATAATCCGAATCGAAAATCGTCGTCATTTTATACGGATTCTGACTCAATATTTTCATCTGCCGGTCAGCAAAAGTCTCGTCTAATTCATGTAAAATCCGTTGAGCGATAACAGTATCAATCAGCGGAATTTTGCACAGTTCCCGAACCGTCGAACCGAAAACGTCTTCCAGATTTGGGAAATGCGTGTGAAGATTTACGATTCGCCGCGAACCGAGTCCGTTAACCGAAAGAAGTTTCAGTAATATCCGTTTATTTTCCATTTCCATCTAATATTTGAACGGCTTTATCGACAAATGTTCCCAACCCATAACCACTTACAGCTGAAATCGGTATAACATTGACCCCGCCGATTTTTCGTTTTTTGGAAGGAACTTCCAGAATGTCCGATTTTGTCAATAAAATAAGACGACTGCGATTTTTAAATTCAGGATAATGTTGAATCAATTCGCTATTGAGCAACTGATAGGTTTTATCGGGATGCGGATCGGTCACTTCGATTAAAAACGCAAGCACTCTCGTCCTTTCCAAATGTCTTAAAAATCTATGTCCAAGTCCTTTTCCAAGATGCGCGCCCTCGATCAATCCCGGCACGTCCGCCATGACGAAACTTCTATAATTCCCATATTTCACGATGCCAAGATTAGGAACCAGCGTTGTAAATGGATAATCGGCGATTTTGGGACGAGCCGCCGTCAATTTAGAGATCAATGTAGATTTTCCGACATTTGGCAATCCAACCAAGCCAACGTCTGAAAGTATTTTTAATTCCAGACTCAAAGTTTTCTCTTCGCCGGGAAGCCCGGGTTGCGCATAACGCGGCGTACGGTTCGTCGATGTTGCAAAATGTGCGTTGCCTTTTCCACCTTTGCCACCTTTGGCGACAATGACGCTTTGTCCATCTTCTATAAGATCGGCGATGATTTCCCCGGTCTTTTCGTCCGTAATCAGCGTTCCGATTGGAACTGGAATTACAACAGAATCAGCGTACGAACCGCTTTTCAAAGCGCCCATTCCTTGTTGACCGTCATGCGCACGATAACTTTTTCGATATTTGACATCTTGTAATGTATAAAGATTCGATTCTACCTTGACGATAACATCGCCGCCTACGCCGCCATCGCCACCATTTGGGCCGCCTTTTGGAATGTATTTTTCGTGACGGAAAGAAACGCTTCCTTTCCCGCCTTTTCCAGATTTGACCAAAACTTTTGTGTAATCAACAAACATATATTTATTTTCGCAGTATATTCAATTCAATCTACCAACATAACTGCCTTAAACTATACGGATTTTCTGAAGATACAAACAAAAAAATGCTGTCCGAGAAGAATGAGAACACAGATGACTCTGATTTAGCAGATTTTCACGGAAACTCTTTTTTATTTGCGACTATCTGTGTTCTACTCTGCGTTATCGGTGTTCCACTCACTTCGTCGCTTGAACCAAGAGTTCGTTCATTCGCCGCAGATATTCGCCGGGATCAGCCAAATTCCCATCTAAAAGTTGTGCAGATTCATACAAATGAACGATTGTATTCCGTAAAATCGGATCATTACTATTTCCAAAGTTCAGACGAGACAAATTCCGAATAAGCGGATGATTGGGATTGATTTCCATAATTTTTTTGTGAGCCGGAACTTCCATATTCATCAATTTCATCATCTTTTCGGTCTGCTGGTCGATACTGTCCTTACCCAAAACCAATGTAGCTGGAGAATTTACCAATCTTTTTGAGGCAACGATGTCTGCCACTTTCTCCCCCAATGTTTCTTTAAAAACCGCAATCAGCGAATTCAGCGAACTTTCGGCAAGAGAATCTTCTGGATTTTCGGATGGTTTTTCTTTCAGATCGATGTCCGCTTTATCGATGGATTTAATTTTCTTTTTATCAAATTCATCCAATTGCGGGAGGATGAAAACATCCATCGGATCGATCATAAATAAGACCTCAATGTCATGTTTCCGAAAATATTCTAGATTAGGGTTCTTATCGACTATTTCGCGATTCTCGCCTAAAATATAGTAAATCTCCTTCTGTTCCGGTCTCATCCTTGCGACATATTCGTCTAATGAAACCAATTCGCCTTTTGGTTGGGTCGTCGATTCAAACCGTAGAAGTTTGACTATTTTCTCTTTATTCGTAAAATCCATTCCGACACCGGCTTTAAAATACATTCCGAATGTCTTGAAGAATTTTTCATATTTCCCCTGATCATTCTTTGCCCATTCATCCAGCATTTGGAGAATTCGCGAAGTCAGAACATTTCGGATTTTCTCCATCGCCGGACTCTGCTGAGTGACCTGACGGGAAATGTTCAACGGCAAATCTTCCGTATCGACGACGCCTTTTACGAACCGAAGATATTCGGGCAAAAGATCGATTGCATCATCTTGAATGAAAACGCGATTCGCATAGAGGTGAAGTGTTTTTTCACGAATATCTGTAAGAAAATTTTCCGGCTTCCGCGTTCCGATAAATAACAATGCCTTGAAGTTTACTGCTCCCTCGATGGAAACTTGTAAATGTCCCAGCGGCGGTTCCCAATCGCTCGCAATGAATTTATAAAATTCGACGAGTTCTTCTTCTTTAATATCATCCTTCGATCTACGCCATAACGCATCCAGTTTGTTGACTTTTTCCTTGCCGATTTGGATGGGAAAGTTTACAAAATTAGAATATTTCTGAATGATGGATTTTATACGATACTCTTCGGCAAATTCCTTATATTCATCTTTCAGAGTGAAGGTAATTTTCGTGCCGCGTTCTTTTCGATCGATTTCTTCGATTGTGAATGTTCCTTTACCGTCTGACTTCCAGCGATAACCTTTCGATTCTAAATTCGCGTGTCGCGTTTCCACGATCACCTCATCGGTTACAATAAAAACCGAATAGAATCCAACTCCAAACTTGCCAATCAAATCGTTATCCGGTACTTTACCATTTTTCTGAAGTTCTTCCATGAATTTCAGTGTACCGGAGCTGGCGACAGTTCCTATATTCTGAACCAATTCATCATGAGTCATTCCGATTCCGGTATCTTCGATGGTGAACCATTTCCTTTTTTCATCAACCGCAATAGTGATCTTTAACTCGGCATCAGAGTCCAAAACCGGTTGGCTTGTAACCTGCATAAATCGAACTTTATTCAGCGCATCCGAAGCATTTGAAATCAGTTCCCGAAGAAATATTTCGGGTTGCGTATAAAGCGAATGCACGATAATATTTAGAAGTTGTTTTAATTCCGCTTTGAACTCGTAGGTTGTCGGTGCGGATTCAGAATTTTTTGTCATGATTTTCCTTTCATATTGTTGTCTACTTACATTTCCAAAAATCGCAGATGAGCGCAACGAACATCATGCCAAGAATTTAATCCGCCAGATTGACAGAAACCAGTTTCGATCTCTGGATTGATTCATCGTGAAAATATTCACCTTTAAACTAATAAAATATTTTTCCCATTGAACTTTAAAATATTTTGGGTAACTTTCGCCTAGTTTTTGACATGTTGAGACTATAGATCGTCTAAAACAAGACGTTCGTTTCTGATATAAAATTGAAGCCATTGTGCTGAGGAAACATTACATTTATATTAGACTTTCTTTAATTTTGGTTAATTTATTTTCTATATCATTTTCAAGTAGCAAAAAAATGATTCCGATGACAATTAATCCACTTAAATGCCAACCCATCAAGGAGGAATGATTCTATGGCAAAAATCTTAATAGTTGACGATGATCAGGATTTCGTATCGGCTGTCACTTTAATCTTGGAAAGCGCTGGCTACGACGTTGAAGTCGCGCATACGCGCCAAGAAGGACTTGTAGCGTTTGATGTATACAAACCGGATTTGGTACTGCTGGACGTCATGATGCAAGACCCGGACGACGGATTTGTCCTTGCTCAAGATATGAAAAAGCAGGATTCAAATATTCCAATCGTGATGTTGACCAGCGTCGGAAAAGTGACCGGAATGTCTTTTGATAAAGATTCAGAGATGGTTCCAGTGGACGATTTCGAGCAAAAACCAATCATGCCGAACCGATTACTCGCCAAAGTCAAAGAACATCTCTTTAAATAAGGAGCGTCCTTCATGCAAATTATCGATCGTCAGAAAGTAAACCATGAAATTGAATGCCTAAGGGAAAAGTATGGGCAAGACCGCTCGGCTCTTATTCCCATTTTACAAGAACTTCAGGAAATCTACGGCTATCTCCCTTACATCGTTATGCAAGAAACCGCTCATTCTCTCGGAATTCATCCGTCGGAAGTTGAAGGCGTCGCCTCTTTTTATAGTTTCTTGAGAACAAAGGAAAAACAGGGGAAATATGTCATCCGTCTCTGTCAAACAATTTCTTGTAATTTAGCCAAAAAGGTCAACGTCGCTCGTCAATTTGAAAACGAACTTGGAATCAAATTCGGGCAAACGACCAACGACGGCATGTTTACATTAGAATATACCAACTGTCTCGGAATGTGCGATCAGGGACCGGCTTTGATGATCAATGACCGCCTATTCTCGAAAGTCACCCCGGAAAAAGCCTCTGCCATCATTGCCGATTGCCGACGCGATTTCCTTAAATCTGAATTTCCCAAAGTCGTTCCGTCTGATGTTCAAAAAAGCGGCCCAATATTGAACCATGGACTTCAACCCAGTGAATCTTTGAAAACTGCTTTGACAATGAGTCGTTCGGCAATCATCTCAATCATTCGCGAATCAAATTTGAAAGGTCGCGGCGGCGCAGGATTTCCGACTTCGATCAAATGGCAATTAGCCGGTGCGGCTATCGATGACAAAAAATACGTCGTCTGCAACGCTGACGAAGGCGAACCTGGCACATTCAAAGACCGCTATTTGCTGTATGATCACATTGAAATCATGCTGGACGGCATGGCCATTGCCGCATACGCCATTGGCGCGCAGAAAGGTTTTATTTATCTCCGTGGCGAATATAAATACATGAAAAAATATCTAGAGGAAAAAATTGAAAACCGACGCAAGACTAACTTGCTTGGTAAAGATATTCTTGGAAAAGATAAATTTAATTTTGATATCGAAATCCGCATGGGCGCCGGCGCTTATGTTTGCGGCGAAGAAACCGCACTCATCGAATCCTTAGAAGGTTATCGCGGCGAACCGAGAAACCGTCCGCCCTTTCCTGTGGACACTGGTTTTCAAAAACATCCGACAATCGTTAATAATGTTGAAACATTTATTGACGCGGCTATCATCATTTCCAAAGGTGCAAAATGGTTTCTCGAACACGGAACGGCAAGGTCCAGCGGAACAAAAATATTCAGCGTTTCTGGCAATTGTGAGCGTCCCGGAATTTATGAATTGCCGTTTGGCATCATGATTTCGCAACTATTAAAAGAAGTTGGCGGCGAGAACGCAAAAGCCGTACAAGTTGGCGGTGCTTCGGGGAAATGTTTAGCAAGGAAAGATTTCAATCGATCAATCGCTTTCGAAGACATTGCCTCCGGCGGTTCCATCATCGTTTTTGGTCCGGATACGGACATGCTGGCAGTCGCAAAAAATTTCATGGAGTTTTTCGTTGAGGAATCTTGCGGACAATGCACACCGTGTCGCGAAGGAAACGTCAAACTCTTGGATGGGATCGAAAAACTCGAAAAAGGCATTTGTTCGGTCACTTACCTGAATGAACTGATGAAATTGGACGAAACCATTCAGTTGGCATCCAAATGCGGTCTCGGACAATCCAGTCCTAATGCCTTCCTTTCAATTATGGAAAATTTTAAATCCGAAATTCTTGGTCGCGTTCCGGAAATAAATTAATGAGGTTATTCTATGGAATTAGAAAAATTGGATACTGAACAAACACTTTCACGCGCGCCGAAAAGTACAACGACTTCCACAATGAAAACTCCGGAAAATATGGAATCTATCGGCGCTCTGATTAAAATCACTATCGACGGAATAGACGTCAAAGTTCCCATGGGAACTACAATACTTCAGGCGGCTCGAAGTATCGGAATCCGCATTCCGACGCTTTGCTATCATGAAGACTTATGTATTAGCGGCGTCTGCCGAATCTGCGTCGTCGAAATTGAAGGACAACGCACACTTCAGTCGTCTTGCAGTTACCCAATCTCCCAGCCATTAGTCATTCATACACACACGCGAAAAGTGCGTCAGGCAAGACGACACATTCTTGACCTCTTGCTTTCCAAACATTATGGAGAATGTTATACATGCGTTTGTAACAACAACTGCGAACTTCAAGAGTTGGCGAGAGAGTACGGCGTCGATTTCTACCGCTTCGGACATGTCGATAAACCGACCTATGGACGTGACAATTCCAGTTACGCAATCATCCGCGACATGGATAAATGTATTCTATGCCGTCGTTGTGTACGCACTTGCATTGATCTTCAGGAAGTCGGCGTTTACGAGGCTTTCAATCGAGGCACTGAAACGCACATCGGAACGTTTATGGAAAATCCAATGGCGGAACAGATTTGCATCAATTGCGGACAATGCATTAATCGTTGTCCAACCGGCGCGCTTCATGCTAATGATCCATCCGATGCGATTTGGGCGGCGATCGACGACCCAACAAAACATGTCGTCATTCAAACTGCTCCTGCACCGCGTTCGGCTATTTGTGAATGCTTCGGGCTTGAACCGGGAATCCCATTGACGCGCGAAATGAACACAGCCATGCGTTATTGTGGATTCGATAAAGTTTTCGACACGAATTTCGCAGCTGATTTGACAATTCTCGAAGAAGGCACGGAACTCATCAAAAGGCTATATAAATCCTTAGTCACCAAGGAACAAGTAGCTCTCCCACAGTTTACTTCCTGCTCTCCGGGATGGGTGAAATACATTGAACATTTTTATCCAGAAATGTTAGACCATGTCTCCTCAGCCAAGAGCCCGCAACAAATGTTCGGCGCCGTCATTAAAACTTACTATGCGAAAATGTACAACATCGATCCAGCAGACATTGTAACGGTCGCCTTGATGCCATGCACAGCGAAAAAGTTTGAATGCAATCGTCCGGAAATGAACGACTCAGGTTTCAAAGATATTGACTACGGTTTGACAACGCGCGAATTGGCGCAGATGTTTAAGGAAGCCGGTATCGATCTCCCCAATATGGCAAAATCCGAATTTGACGATCCGTTTGGTGAAGAAACAGGTTCGGGCGTCATTTTCGGAGCGACTGGCGGTGTGATGGAATCCGCGATCCGCACGGTTTATGATCTGGTTACCGGCGAGAAAATCGAAGATTTGTTTGAAAAGGCAAACGTTATTCCTGTTCGTGGATTTGAAGGAATCAAGTATGCCGAACTACCGATAACCAAAGTCGGTCCAGTCCCGGAAATTCTGGCGCATTTAATTCCAAATTGGGATTGGCTAAAAGGCGTCACGCTGAAAGTCGCCGTTGCACACGGAACCGCAAATGCCAAGAAAATTTTGGAAAACATCAAAGCGGGCGGGAAATTCAGCGAATGTCAATTCATTGAATTCATGGCTTGCCCGGGTGGATGTCTCGGCGGCGGTGGTATGCCGATTCCAACGGACGAAAAGATACGTGCGGCTCGCGCTAAAGCGATCTACATGGAAGATGAGCGAAGCAGTGTCCGTAAATCATATGAAAATCCTGCAATTCTAAGAATTTACAAGGAATTTTTAACAGACGGACCGTGCGGACATCTCAGCCATCATCTTCTTCACACATCCTATACTCCTCGTGGGAAGAATTTGATATAATGTCTTCAAATTGTTTTAAAAAGAGCGAGCCCGAATCTTCGGGATTTCTCTTTTTAATTTTCCCTTGTTTACTTAATTTTAACAACTGTTTATAGATATTTTAAATTGAGGAATTAGTGAACAAAAAAACGATATATCTTGACCATAATGCCACAACGCCACTGCACCCGGAAGTAAAAAAGACGATGGTAGAAATGATGGAAATCTACGGAAATCCGTCCAGCCTTCATGCAGATGGCAGAGAAGCGCATCGTCGCGTCGAAGATGCCCGTGAAAAGATTACCGCTTTCATCAATGCGCGACCTGACGAAATAATTTTTGTCGGTTCAGGTTCGGAAGCCAACAACACCGTTCTTTCAATTATGAGTTGTCCTTCGGATAAATGCCGAAAGACTCGTAAATGGCGCAACGGAGTAATTACAACCAAAATAGAACATCCATGCATCCTCGAATCCTCGAAATGTCTCAAAGAGCGCGGCGCGTCTGTCATTTATCTTGATGTAGATGAATTTGGAAAAATCGATCCCGAAGACCTGCGCAAACAAATAACTTCCGATGTCGCTCTCGTTTCTGTCATGATGGCTAACAACGAAATCGGAACGATTCAAGATATTAAAACCTTAGCAGAAATCGCTCATCAAAATGGCGCGCTCTTTCATACGGATGCCATTCAAACAGTTGGTAAGATTCCGGTTGACGTAAAAGAATTGGGCGTTGATTTTCTCTCAATGTCCGGACATAAAATATACGGCCCGAAAGGCATCGGAGCGCTCTACGTCAAACGCGGCATTCCATTTTGTCCGCTTATTCGTGGTGGTCATCAGGAAATGGGACGCCGAGCCGGAACGGAAAACACGCTTGGGATCGTCGGATTCGGGAAAGCGATTGAAATGCGGAAAATCGAAATGGAATCTGAAGGAAAACGCCTCTTGGAATTGAAAAATATCCTTCGCGCCGGTATCGAAAAAAATATTCCAGACATTAAATTTAATGGCCATCCAACCGACAGTCTGTCCGGAACGCTGAATGTTTCTTTCGATGGCGCTGAAGGCGAATCCATCCTTCTTTATCTGGATTTTGCCGGAATTGAAATTTCTACCGGCTCGGCATGCGCTTCCGGTTCACTCGACCCGTCGCATGTTTTATTGGCAACCGGATTGTCGGCAGAACGCGCCCACGGTTCGGTTCGTATGAGTCTTGGACGCGAAAATACGGCAAAAGAAATGCCTTATGTCGTTAAAACATTGGAAGAAGTTATCCGAAAAGTCCGCTCAATGTCAACAATTTACGGAAGGAATGATAAGTGAATATGACGAATTGGTTATACACCGATACTGTCAAAGACCATTTTTTAAATCCAAAAAATATCTTGAAAGATGAAGAAAATTTTCAATATGATGGCAAAGGCATCACCGGTAATGTCAAGTGCGGCGACCAGATGATGATGCTGATTCAGATTGATAAAGAAAAAAATATCATTAAAGATTGCCGTTGGAGGACCTATGGATGTGCCAGCGCTATTGCCAGCACGTCAGTTCTATCTGAAATGATTAAAGGAATGACACTGGATGAAGCGTACCATCTCACGCCCAAAGATGTCGTAAAAGGACTTGGATCATTACCGGCACATAAAATTCACTGTTCCGTCCTCGGCGACAAAGCGCTGAGAGCCGCCATCACCGATTATTATCGGCGAAACGATCAAAAAGAAAAGATCGAGACCGAAGATGCGCGGATCATTTGCCAATGTATGATTGTAACCGATCAGGAAATTGAAAACGCCGTTCTTGAAGGCGCGCGAACATTCATCGAACTTCAGGAAATGACCAAACTCGGAACTGTCTGCGGACAATGCAAAGACGAGGCGACACAATTGCTTGGCGAATACATCCAAAAACATTTCGCCCCAGAAAAAGACTAAATCTTTTTCCTTTGAACGGCTGATCTGAATTTATACGGTTCCACTTCCATTTATCTTTGGTAATTATTCTTTTCCTTTCCCCGTTATCAGTTCAGACTCTTTGAGTCTTGTAGAAATCACGAGACTAACCACCATTAACCCGATCATTACCATTAAAGGCAAAGTCATAGAACCTGTCACAGGAGATTTGAAGATGTCCATTCCAAAAATAAAAGAAATCCCTGAAATTTGTCCCATCAATAAAAGCAATCCGTTGGATGTGCCTTCTGGCGCTGGAAATGCAATCTCTGCGCCATACTGAAATCCAATCGGACCCGCCCCGAGCAAGAAAAAACCAAGAATTGAGGCAGACAGAAGAAGCAGACCGTAATGAGTGGTAAAAGTGATACCAACAAAGCCTATCGTAGCCAATATCAGAGATAAGACCAGGAAGGGAATTCTTTTTCGAAACCGATCTGAAATCGTTGGCACGACGATTGCCCCGACGACACCGCCCGCAATCATCAAACCTCCGGTAATTCCTGCTTGTGTAATTGAGAATCCTCTCGGAGCAACGATATTTTCGATCCACGTCGCCACGGCATTAAACACACCCAAACAAACAAAAAATATGAGCATGAGAAAAATGAAATCTTTCTTTTTTAATGTTTCTTTGAGACCATCTAAAACCAATGTTCTCACTTCCTGTTCGGGAGAACATGGCGGCGTCGGAGGATATTCTTTGACAAATCCGAGAAAAACAACAGCTATAATCGCAGAGATAATCCCATAAATGACGAGCATACCGCTAATGCCGAAACCGATTACAAGATAGGGCGTCAGTACAAGACCCAGAAATATCCCAAAATACATCGCTAATGTACCGAATCCTGACGCGGTAGCCCGCTCATGAATCGGAAACCAGCGAGCCGCAACTTTCGTTACAGCATTGAGAATGAACGGTTGCCCAACGGCGATTCCTATCTGAGAAATAAATACCAGCGTGAAATTTTCTGCTTCTAATCCACGCAATAAACCGAAAAGTCCAGTTAGCGCGGCGCCTATTCCAACGGCGATCCGAATACCGTAAGTATCGATAACCCAGGAAGCAGGAAATGACATGATGATGTAAACAATCATAAAACTCATGGATAATAAACCAATACTGATATCCGAGACGCCATAAAAATGAGCGGCTTTGCTCGTAATTGGAGCAAATGTTATCCATAAAAGCTGGTTAACCGCAACGACCAGCATGAATGCAGATAAAACAATCCAGCGATAACCATAAACCTTAAAATTTGCTTGTTCCATGAAATAAACCTCCCCAATTAAAAGCTAATCAACCGCTCATTTTCCTCTACCATCATTCCAATCGAAATATTTTC
The DNA here is from genome assembly GCA_002774355.1 of Candidatus Marinimicrobia bacterium CG08_land_8_20_14_0_20_45_22. Taxonomy (NCBI): domain Bacteria; kingdom Pseudomonadati; phylum Fidelibacterota; species Fidelibacterota bacterium CG08_land_8_20_14_0_20_45_22. Next base: position 23,025 of record PEYN01000213.1, read on the forward strand.
CTTATTTGATCTCAAAGAATCGCATGATTCCCATCATTACCTGATTGCGTTCTTCAAATGTTTTAATCGTCTCAAACGGAAAACCGAATGCAACGACGCGATATTTCCCTTTATACGAGATTCCGGCGCTGAACGAATTCTCCTGATACCGAACAATCGTCTTGGCTTCCGGTGTTGAAGGATCGATCGCATCGGGAGCTTCACAAGTGTAAATCATTCGATCATAACCTGTGTTGAATGCTAAACTTTTAGGTGATAATCCGAATTCCGATGAAACGCTAAAAACTTTTCCGTTTGCGCTTGCATGTCCAGTTACCAGTTTTAACTTTAAAACATTTTTGGCGAAGGAACTATCTTGGCTGTTCCGATTTGCGAATAAGTCCGTTCCGACGTATGCACCGGACAGAAAAAGATTCCCGCCTGCTGAACAAAAGCGGGAAATCTCCTGCTGTAGTTCTTTCGTAAACGCTTTGAACTGCTTGTCTTTCAACGGCTTTGGCCATTCCGTCTCTTTCTCTTCGCCCAAGATCAGATCGACGGTTTTATACTTTGTAATATCCAGTTCGCCTTCCGCGATCGCCTCGTCGCTCGCCGAGATAAACGAATAACCGGCGGCTTTTAGCGATTGTCCATGAACGAACGGAAAATCGAATGTGTTACCCGGAACGATAGTCGTCTCGTAATCGGCATGACTCGCGCCCCAACCCGGCTGATCGTTCGTCAACCACGGCGATGTTGGCATAAAATCGATTTGAGCGCCAGTATAATCCAACGCATATTTATCAGGAACACCTTGATCAAGAAAATTAGCAAACCCGACAAACGAACTGGTCACAATTTTCTCCGGCGCAGAAATCCGGTCGAATCCGTTAATTATCAGAACCGGCGTTTGATCTCGATTCACTTGACAAACAGATAGGATTTCCGATGGAAAACTCTCGCCGCCTTTGTTAACCGCCGTTACTTTAAAACTGTAAACTGTGTTTTGTTGAAAATTTGATAAGACAAATTGCGGACGATCGACCAGAACACCATTGTCGAATCCGCCGTCATTTATCCGAGTATAGACGACAAATTTTTCAGCATTCGCGGTCGGTTCGAGCGGATCGGTAGTTGGTTTCCATTTTAAAATAATCTCCCCCGCTCTGCCAAATACCGCCTGAAAGTGAGAAACCGAAAGTGGTTGAACCACAAAAGGATAACCATATCGATTTGATATGAATTTCAGCATTGATTTGTAAATTGAACGGCTGACATCGAACCGAAATCGTGGGTCGCTGGCAAATCGCATGTCCAAGAAATTCTGATGTGACAACAGTTCCAGAAGCGCAGATGGAATATTCGGGCGATAAGATTCGCTGTATTGTCGATTCCAAAGTTGACGACGATTCCATTTAGCATCGTATTTCATTCGAATGTCCTCAACAATCTGAGTTTGCAAAATATCCGCAAAATCTCTATTAGCTAAACGTGAGACTCCATCCGGAAAAACCCGAGAAGAATCCGAATCTTCGATGCTATAGATCGAAAGCGTTCCAACAACCGTGTCGCTTGTCGTTGTCCCTGCGTCCGTATGAAATGCCAAAGACAAATCAATTGGAATTCCCAATCCTCTTACATTTTGATTTTTATTTGGACCGCATGGCGCTCCATTCAGATAATTCACCCATTCTCCGCGGCACTGGTAATCATCTACATAATCATCCGAATCATGGTGGAAATGAAAAATCAAAGAATCGGGCATTCCGGCATATTGCAGATAATAACGCGCTCCTTCTTCGAATCTGGGGCGAGCGCTCACACTACCGAATCTCTCAATGTTACCGATTCCGCCGCCAAATCGAACCGCATCGGCTGTGACGATTTTTCCATATTCGGCACTTTGGTTGGTCAGAGTCACTTTGCCAATTTCAGGATTTACTCCTTTTTGAAAGTGAAACGTTCCGAGATAAATCCACGTCCCGCCGCCGATCTGTTGATTGACGGAAAATCGTGTCTGTCCTCCTGAATGATAAACTGTATAAATCGCATCTGAAACGCTCATTGAATCTGAATAATATGCGATAGTCACCCCATAGTCTCCCGTCTCCGGAATTTCAGGAATCCACTGAATTTCACTGGTTCCATTGTTTGATGAAGGTGTCAATCGATAACTTCCTGTCTGAAAGGGATTTATCCCAGTCTTGTAAGGCGGTTCTCCAATGGAAAATCCTTTCGTTTCGCCAGTTTTCCAGACAGTATTCGGATCGATTAATTTCTCCTGATAAGTTCCCATTTTTTCCGGCGAATCATTATCGATGATAACTTCATTCGTTTGAATGTCTCGTTCTCGTGGGACGAAAACATTGGCGCCCGCATTTTCTAACATCGGTATTATATAAGGCAAGACAAAAGCGGTCGGCAATAAATCCTCAACGGTCTGAAAAAGTCGGCATCTTTGCCATTCCCAACGATCTGTATCAAGGCTATAATACCAGCCGTGACTATTCCAGAGCGCGATATTATGGTTTACTAAACCGTTTTCAGGATGAACCGGCTTGCTCAAGTTTTTAATGACAGAAACAGCCTTCTTCCCTGTCTTCGGCAAACGAGTAATGTCATAATTCGACAGATTCGTTCTATAAAAGTTTGGAACGAGATCTTCTATCGGACGATCCAATGTAAAAAGCGTGAGCGAATAATTTTTAAACCGCTTGCCCAACTTCTTTTTCAGGAAGGAATAAGCGGCTTTCGTATTTTCTTCCCTGAGCGGAATAATGGAAAAATCAGAATTAAAATAAATGTCGATGTGCTTTTTCTGTGAATCAACGACAATATTCCGGATCCTTGTTTGAGGCGATAAACTCAGCGGCTTCTTTTCCCGTATACAAACGCGGAGAAATTGTTCTGTCTTCTTCATGACCGTTTTTTCAGCGTTCGTTTTGGGAATATAGCGTGGACCCCGGGATTGTAATGCTACCGTAGCACAGTTGGAAATAAACAATAAACTTGCTATAAAAAGAACAAATAATCTCTTCTTCAACTTGGATTGCCTCATCCTTTACAAATAACTCTGGCGAAGTTACGGCTTTAAACTTTGATATTCAAGAATGAGAATTCCCGTATCACTAAAATTTTGGCGTTTCCCCAAAACGAAGTGAATTGGGGGAAGCGATTATTCATTATCGCATGTATATTTCGACTCATCATCGGACCGTTTTTTTAATTTATGATAAACTATTTGATTTCATGGATAAAGCGTATAAATTTCTGTTAGCTTTATTGACATTTCTTAAGAAGAGTATGTTCATGAAAAAAACTCTAATCCTTTGTTTACTACTCGCTCTGCGAGCGAATCTTTTGCCGGCAATCGTCGATACGCCGCTGGCAAATTTTTCAGCCGCTCAACGTGCATGGTTGTTAAATCAGCGCCAAGAATCTTTCGAACTCTATCTGAAAGAATCCGAAACTTCCGCTCAAAAACAAATCCCGCTGACGAATGCGGCGACAATCCGGTTTATCGAGTCTGATTTATCATCTTCAGATAAATTCGTCAATCGGGCGCTTCAAATCGATCCAAATTACGGACCGGCGCTTCTTTTAAAAGGACAAATCGAGTTTCAACGCGGGAACATTCGGGCTGGAACCATTTATCTTCGCGCCGCCGCTAAAAATCACCCGCATCCTGAAATTCCGCTTTTCTATCTTTGCTATCATCTTGCAAAGCGAAATCAATTAAAAGAACCGTTAGAAGTGTTGAAAGACGCTGTTTCGGAAAATAAACAATTCACGCCGCCATATCCACTTATCGGCGAAATTCTGATCAAACAGGGAAAAATTAAAGACGCTGTCGAAGTTCTTACCAATGCCCTGAAAATCTCTTATGACGCGGAAATCCTTCTAACACTTGCGCGGGCAACGGAAAAAGCAGGCAATCTGACGGAGGCGAAAAAATATTTTGGTCTTTTCTCCTACCTTTTTCCCAAACATCCTGAAAATATTAATGTTTTGAACTGGCTGAAAAATAATGGCGTTACGAAACCTTACTCGCATCAATTCAAACCTATTCCAACAAGAAACACTTCCGATCGATTTCTACCAATCGGCGAAAACTTCGTTTACTGCGTCGATTGGGGACCCATTCGCGTTGGCGAGTTGAAAACGGTCGTCGCCGAAACGCTCCGCTTTCAAAATCATGACGCATACAAAGTTATTTTCAGTCTAGATTCAAATCCAGCGCTGGAATTCATTGCATCGCTTCACAGCGACTACATCACGATTATCGATCAAAGCACCAAACAAGTTCTCCAGCATTTCCTCCATATTCGTGAAAATAATATCGTCAGCGATAAAGTTTACGATTTCGAAACTAAAACAGGGAAATTCATCTGTCGGTCAATCGAAGAAGACGGACATATTCAAATACTCGAAAAATATTTACCTGAAAATACAATCGACGGGACTTCCATCCTTTTTTATTCACGACAGGTCGTCAAGGAAAAACGCAAAGAGCGCGTTATGACCATCATCGACGAGAATTTCGTCATAACGGATATCAACTATGAAAATAGAAAAGAACCTGTCGCCGTTCGGAACAAAACGGAAAACGCTTTGGTCATTTCCGGCGAAAACTACTACAAAGGAATCGTTGGACTTACCGGAAAATTCCGTGGCTGGTTTCGCGACGATCGCACTTTTCTTCCGGTTCGCTCGGATTTTGAAATCTGGGTCGGTAGAATCGCCATTTCGATGGCAGATGAAGAAGAACAAAGGCAACATAAATATGCGCGTTAGTCTCTTGAAAACTTCCATCTTACTGGTTTTTGCCTGCTTAGGAATCACGATTCACTCTGCCTGTAGTTTGAATCGAATTGTCATAAACGCCGCCGGAGGGTTCATGGAAAGCGGCATTCAATCGGTCTATTCAGAAGGCGATCTTGAATTGGCCGAGAATTTCCTCGCGAGCAATCTGAAAATGATTGAAATACTGGCTTCCAAAGACACTTCGAATACGCAGATGAATTTGTTAGCGGCACAGACATTCGGCGCGTACTCTATGGCTTTTGTCGAAGACGAAAATCCGGAACGCGCATCGGCTCTATACAAGCGCGGATTGGCGTATTCCTTTCGCTCGCTTCCGCCGAAAAAAAGATTCAACGAACAGATAACTATCGATCAGTTGGAAAACCTTTTACCGAACTTTACCCAAGACGACGTTCCGGCGCTTTTTTGGATTGGATACAACTGGGGACAATTTATCCTGCAACATCTTGACGATCCGATGACGATCGTTCATCTATCGAAAGTCGAGATGATCATGCGGCGCGTCATGGAATTAGACGAAAGTTACAACTTCGCCGGCGTCGATCTTTTTTACGGATGCTTTTATGCCGCACGTCCACCCTTTCTTGGCGGAAATCCCGAAAAAGGAAGGCAATTTTTCGAGAGAAACAATGAACTTAACGGCAATTCATTCCTTATGAGCCAATTTTTTATGGCAAAGTATTACGCCGTTCAAATGCAGGATCGAAAACTGTTTGAATCCCTTTTGACTGAAATTGATCAGGCGGACATTGACGCGCGCCCAGACATTCGACTGATGAACGCACTCGCAAAAGAAAAGGCGGCAAAACTCCGGCTTATGGAAGCGGATTTATTCGATACTGGAGAATGAGAAAATAATGACTATCTATCCGCGACAAACACATTTTAAAGGAGGTAAATCTGTGGCTTTATCCAAAGAAATCCTGATCAGCGTTTCAATTTTGATTGGTTCATTTCTGGCTGATCCGGTTTATCCGCAAGCGCCCCATATTGTCAAAGTTGCGACGGTCGCTCCCGAAGGATCAAGTTGGATGAAAGAGTTTCGCGCTTTCGAAAAAGATTTGAGTCTATCTACAAACGGACAGATTCAGTTTAAGATTTATCCGAATGCGGTTCAGGGCGGCGAAAAAGACGTTTTACGGAAGATGCGGCTTGGACAAATCGATGTCGGAACTTTTACCGGCGTTGGACTTGGAGAGATTGTCCCGGAAGTTCGCATTCTCGATCTTCCTTTTCTGTTTCGCACCAGCGAGGAAGTCGATTACGTTTACACGGCTCTGTTTAAAGAGTTTCAGCAAAAATTCATCAAAAAAGGATTCTTTCTCGTTGGTTGGGCGGAAGTCGGATTCGTTTACACGTTTACCAAGACGCCGATCGCCAAGCCGGAGGATTTCCGAAAAATCAAGATGTGGCTATGGAAAGGCGATCCGCTGGCAAAGGCGACTTTTGACGTGATGAAAATCCAATCTGTTCCGTTAGACATCACCGACGTTTATACTTCCCTGCAAACGGGATTGGTCGATGGCGTTTACATCTCGCCTTACGGCGTGCTGGCTTTGCAATGGTTTACCAAAACAAAATACATGTTGAATTATCCGCTGACCAATTCCGTCGGCGCAATTCTCATCACCACGAAAAAACTGAATTCCATCCCGGAGAATCTACGCGGAGTTTTCGTCGAAATGACTAAAAATAACATGCTAAAAATCGTCATCCAAAGCCGTAAAGATAATCTCGCTTCCATCCAAGCTCTTCAGAAATCCGGCATTCATTTGACGACCGTCAACGACAAGAAAACGATCGCAGAATTCGATGAGATCGGAAGACAGACGCGTGAAAAACTCGTCGGCTCTCTCTATTCTCAGGAACTGTTGAAACAAGTCCTCGCTCTTCTCGATGAATATCGGACGAAGCATGATCACTAAAATCCGGAAAACCATTGACAAATTTCTGACAGGAATGGCGATATTTCTGATGTTATCGCTCGTCTTGTTTTCATTTTTACAAGTCATGTTACGGAATCTGTTCGGCGCCAGCATGGATGCGGCGGACGAGTTTATGCGAAACGGCGTTCTGTGGATCGCATTTATCGGAGCGGCGCTGACAACGCTTCATGGGAAACACATTTCCATTGACATTCTTCCTCGGTTTGCAAAAGGTAAAGGAAAGAAAATTCTGGATTGGACGCTTACCATTTCCGCCGCAATAATTTGTCTGGTAATGACATGGTATTCTACCGAGTTTATTATCTTGGAAATCCAAATGAAATCCCTCATCGCCGGATTTTGTCCGGCGTGGCTTATCGAAATCATCATTCCTATCGGTTTCTTTCTACTGGCAATTTCGTTTCCAATGAGATTGCTCGATAAAAGTCAAAAGGCGGATTCATGAACGGACTGATCTTCACAGGAATTATCGTTCTTCTTGTTATTGCCGGACTTCCGCTCTTTGCCGCAATCAGCATTTCCTCGGTTCTTCTGTTTTTGTCGTCGGGAATCGATCCAACTGTCGTCATCGTCGAACTCTACCGCATCGCCTCCGCGCCGACACTATTAGCAATTCCACTCTTCACTTTTGCCGGATTTATCTTAGCGGAAAGCAAAGCGCCAAGACGATTGTTGAACCTCGCCGATTCTCTGTTCGGTTGGGCGCCGGGCGGAGTCGCGATCGTTTCACTGATCACTTGCGCGTTGTTCACCTGTTTTACCGGCGCTTCGGGAATTACAATCATCGCCATCGGCGGATTGATATATCCCATTTTACGCAAGCATAATTATACGGAAAAATTCTCGCTGGGATTGGTCACCGCCTCCGGTAGTCTCGGCTTGCTTTTTGCCCCAAGTTTACCATTAATTCTTTACGGCGTCGTCGCGTCGGTTTCCATCGATCAACTTTTTCTGGCGGGCATTTTACCGGGAACTCTGCTCATCCTGATTCTTTCTCTCTACGCCGCGAAGCAGGATATCATCAGCCCGACTATTCGAAAGAAATTTTCCATCAGATCGCTCATCCAAACAACAATAGCCGCCCGATGGGAATTGCCGATTCCAATCATCATACTTGGCGGAATTTACGGTGGAATTTTTACAGCGGTCGAAGCGGCGGCGGTAATGGCTTTTTATGTCTTCATCGCGGAGTTTTTTCTGTATCGCGACCTTTCCGTCCGCAAGGATTTAGTGAGGATCGCAAGAGACGGAACACAACTGGTCGGCGGAATCTTAATCATTCTCAGCGCGGCGATGGGATTGACGGCTTACCTGATCGATGCACAAATTCCGCAAAACCTACTAACTGCTATTCAAGAAGTCATTCATTCCAAATTCGTATTTCTCATCGCTCTGAATATTTTCCTGCTGATTACCGGCGCATTGCTGGACATTTTTTCGGCGATTATTATCGTCGTGCCGTTGATCGTGCCAATCGCATTGAGTTATCAGATCGATCCTGTGCATCTCGGCATCATTTTTTTGACCAATCTGGAAATCGGCTACATTACGCCGCCAATCGGATTAAATTTGTTCATCTCCAGTTTCCGGTTCAAAAAATCAATCCTGGAACTTTATCGCGTGAGCGTTCCTTTCCTTCTGCTGATGCTGGTTGCGCTGATTCTCATTACCTATATTCCGGGTCTTAGTCTCTGGCTTGTTCAGGCTTTAAAATAACAAAAGGAGAGATCTGTTTTGTCGAATAAGTTTACTTTTTCTTATGCTTTTGTACTTTGGGTCTCAACCATCGTTCTAAGTCATATCGGTCTTTCTCAGGAAATTCCCTCTTCTGATAGCCGAATATACTATGTCGGGGGCGATCACAAATTTCCGCCATACGAATATTTAAACGAAAAAAACGAACCGGAAGGTTACGTCGTTGATGTTATGCGAGCAGTCGCCAAAGCCGCCCACATCCGAATCGACATTCAATTGCAATCATGGAGCAATGCACGTTTTGCACTGGAAAATCGCAAAATTGACATCCTCGAAGGAATGTTCTATTCAAGAGAACGCGATAAAGTGTTCGATTATTCCGATCCGCATACAACTGTATCTCATACAATATTTGTGCGAACGGACAATACGGCGATTCAATCTCCAAAAGACTTAGTCGGAAAATCGGTCATCGTCCAAAAAGACGACATCATGCACGATTATCTACTGAATCGGAAATTTGACTGTAAAATTGTCACCGTTGAAAATCCGGAGCAGGCGCTGGATTTGCTCGCTTCTGGAAAACACGACTGCGCACTGATTGCCGAAATGCAGGGGTTATATTATCTTAATTTAAAAAAGATAACGAATCTCACCGTTGCTGGCGCTTCATTTTATAATGTCAGATATTGTTTTGCCGTCGCTGAAGGCGACTCTATTCTTCTTAAACGTTTGGACGGAGGGCTGAAAATTATCAAATCGACCGGCGAATATTACATGATATACGACCACTGGTTCGGCAAAGCGGATATTAGCAAACTGAAAATGACCTTATTTTATATCTTAATTGCCGCTTTTGTTTTGATGAGCGCAACTCTGTTCGGAACTCATGTATGGACATCGACTTTAAGAACAAAAGTCAAAAAAGCCACCGAAGATTTAACTAAAGAGATTGTAGAGCGAAAGAAGATCGAAGGTAAACTCGCCGAAGAAAAAATTCTTCTTCGGCTGGTTATCGATAACATCCCGGATGAAATATTCGTCAAAGATATTCATTCTCGATTCATCCTTGTTAACCAAGCCGTTTTAAAAGGGCACGGATTTTCAACAAGCGAGGAAATTGTCGGGAAAACCGATTTCGATCTCTTCCCCCCAGAACGAGCAAAGATATTCTGGGATGAAGAACAAACCATTTTCAGAACCCAAAAACCAATGCTCAATGTCGAAAGTTCGTATATCGGAAAAGACAACAAATTAGGATGGACCGCGACATCCAAAATACTCATGAAAAATATTCATGGCGCAGTTATCGGACTCGTCGGCGTCAAACGATTCATCACCGATCAAAAACTTGCTGAAGAAGAAGCATTGAGAGCGAGAAAAATCGAATCGCTTGGTATTCTTGCCGGCGGCATTGCGCACGATTTCAATAACATCCTGACGATTATTCTGGGAAATATTTCACTTTCCAAGTCTCTAATCAATCCCGATAGTAAAATCGTTAAATATCTGACAAATTCCGAAATTGCGTCTTTACGCGCCAGAGATCTCATTCAAAAGTTACTAACATTTTCAAAGGGCGGTCAGCCGATTCGCAAACCGATCGCTATCGGAAATCTTTTGCAGGAAACAGTTACACTCTCGCTCAGCGGTTCAAAAGCGCGATCTGTTTTTTCCATTCCACACGATCTTTGGACGGTCGAAGTGGATGAATCTCAGATGAATCAGGTAATTTCCAATCTCGTGATCAATGCCGATCAGGCTATGCCTACAGGTGGAATTATTGAGATTTTTGCAGAAAATACGATCCTCGAAGAAACCAAGTACGCATTGCCTGCAGGTAAATATATCCGCATAATCTTTAAAGACTCCGGAATAGGGATTCAAAGGGAATATCTACAAAAAATATTCGATCCTTACTTTACGACCAAATCGAAAGGTAGCGGTTTAGGTCTTGCAACGACTTATTCGATCATTAAGAATCACAACGGAGCGATAACAGTCGATTCTGAAATTGGTAAAGGAGCCGTTTTCACAATTCTTCTCCCCGCTTCCGAAAAAGAGGCAACTACAAAAGAAACATCATCCGCGACTGATTTTAGAGGAACCGGCAATATACTCGTGATGGATGATGAAGATTACGTTCGGGATTTGCTCGGTTCGATTTTGTCCGGTCTTGGATTTCACGTGGATTTCGCAGAAAACGGCGATCAGGCAATTCAAAAATATCAAGACGCAATGCATTCCGGTCAGCCTTTTCATGCGGTAATTTTGGATTTGACAATTCCGGGCGGAATGGGCGGAAAGGAAACCATCGGTCATCTTTTGAAGATCGATCCGAATATTAAAGCGATAGTGTCCAGTGGATATTCGAATGACCCGTTAATGGCGCATTACAAAGATTATGGATTCTGCGGCGTCGTTGCCAAACCGTATGACATCAATCAATTGATCAATGTGATGAAAAGCATCGAAGGTTAATTCGGGCAGAAAAAAAAGACTCACTCCTCTCCTTTCATTCTGAGCCACAGAGAAAATCGCATAAAGAAACACTAACTCAAACAAGAATTGACACTAAAGATTAGTGTAAAAGAAAAATCGTGGCGAAGTTGGAACGAAGTGGAAATCCCGCTTGCGGGGAATCTTTATTGTTTATATTGAACACTCCCAAGTGAGATTGCTCGTTACTTGTCCACGATTCTTCGTCGCTACGCGTTTTATCTACAGCATTTTTCGCGTTCATTCGCGTTAATTAGCGGTTCTGTAACTCACAATAAAACGCGAAGAACCTCATCCAAGTCCCGACAATAATGATTGCAAAGCGCCTTCGCCCTGCTATCTTCAATATTTCCATCCGAAATACCGATTGCACTAAAACCTGCTAATCTGATGGAAACAATTCCAGCGCCGCTGTCTTCTATTCCTACAACATGATGTCGTTCGCTGAACGGAATTCCCAAACCGACTCGACTAACTTCCGCATAAAGCCACGGATGCGGCTTCGGCGACAATTCACCCAGCGTACCGACCGAACCTTTTTTTAAAGGAAAACCCGCTGTAATAATCACATCATAAAATTCCGCCGGATCTCCCATATCGAGAGTTCTGAAAGCCGACAAAATCTCCGGATAAGCCTTTTCGTACAAGCCGGAAGTCACCAAACCGATCTTGATCTTTTGTTCTTTCAACTTCAAGAGAAATTCTTTCAATCCGGCACGCGGCGTAAAGGCTCCCACTCTACCATTTCCATCCAGAATCGCTTTCATTTCCCGCCTAGTATGTTCAAAATAAAAAACTCTCGCATCCTCAACGGTTTTATCAGGACAATACTTCGCGATGCAGTGTTGTAAATGTTCCGAAACGCTGTGTCCGGAAACATACGGCAAATCGCTTTCACTCAGTTCAAACTTCGGATTTCCCAAAAGGCTTGAGATGCTTTGCTGAATGATCCACACCCAGAACCCTTCACTTTTCACACTGGTGCCATCTAAGTCCATTAAAACAGCCTTTACGGGCTTTTTAATTTCTACATCAAGAACCGGATAGTAAGCTGGATAACCCATCGCAGACAACACGCAGGCAAGCGTCTTTTCAGGAAAACTGACGAACTCGACTTTGCCGTCGCCTGTTGAGATGATCGACTGAACATCATCTTTTCCGACATGAAATGTTCCATCCGACGTAGCAACCAATCGTTTCATCCCATTATTCATTAGAATTTTACCCAATCCGGGCAGATTTAATACATCCTTATTTTCAACCATTTGATAACCTAACTTTTATATATCAGATCAACCATTCAGTTCAAATTCAATTACCTTAATTCATTCAACCAACCCAAAAACGTGTCCATTGTAACCAAGAAATAGTTAAAAGTCAATCAAATATTATATTTCCAAAGATCATTATGACGAGCAAATTCATTTATTCCAACTGGATTTTTATTGTTTAAAAAATGTCCCGGAGGGACGATTGAATGGGTCAATTGATGTCTCGATTCATCCGTCCTTACGGGACGTGTATTAACATTTGTAATTCCATGTTCCCACGATTAAAATCGCGGGCTATTTTCATTTATCCCTACAGGATTATGATCAGTGAAAACGCGTTTTTATTTTCATTTGTCCCGAAGGGACATATGACAATAACCCGGCAATTCATTGCCGGGAAACGATAACATATGTAACAATCCGTCCCGTAGGGACGATTGAATGGATCGATCGATGTCTCGATTTGTTAATCAATTATTAAAGATTCTTCAATTCAATCAAAAATGGAGGCAGATGATTTTGGATAATATCCCAGACCTCTTCAGCATCGATCCCAAAATAATCATGAGCGACGATATTTCGGAATCCTCTGATTTTGCTCCAGTTTATCTGTCGTTGATCTTCGAGGAATTCCTCCGAAAGACGATTGACCATTTCACCAATGATAATGAAATTCATCAAAACGGCATCGAAATCACGCGAGTTCTGATAAAATTGATCGGCATCTTCATACCCTTTTGTGTACTCAAATATCTTTTCGATCGACTCTATTATCGATATAATATTTAAACGATCTTTAAACGGCATAAATCGCTTCCCTTAGAACGATTTCCCTGGCATAGGGTTTAAGATATTTGATTCTGCAGAGATCAACTTCGCATCCAAATTGCTCTGATAAATATTTCCGTAGTTTTGATTTCACTTCAAATATATTCTCTATGGAAAAATCAAATTCAACCAAAATATCAACATCGCTACCGGATCTCTGTTCATTTCGGGCGCAGGAGCCAAACAAACCGATTTTCTGAACATGATAATCACGTCTCAGAATTTCTGAATTGTTTTTTAAAATCGATAATATATCATCTTTATTGAACATGGTATAAAATAAACAGATAGGCCCGTTATCACAAGGTTTTTTAAATGTCAAACGTTTCCTCACAATTGAGATCGTGGGCTATTTTCACACAATCCCTACGGGATTATAATCAATAAAAATACGTTTTTTTTATTTGTCCCGAAGGGACATCCGATAATAACGCGGCAATTCATTGCCGGGAAACGATAACATATGTAACAATCCGTCCCGTAGGGACGATTGAATGGATCGATTGATGTCTCGATTCATCCGTCCTTACGGGACGTAGATTAACATTTGTAATTCTATGTTCCCACGATTGAAATCGTGGGCTATTTTCATGTTACTTTACGGGATTTATTTTATTGAATAAGTTATACCTGACACGCAACCTTTGCGTCAATCTCATCGGGCGCTCAATCTCTTTATGTAACTGAATGGCATGAGGTTATCCGTCTTTTCCGGATTCTGCCAAACGGCACGGATAATCATTCAAGTCATTTTGATAAATGTTCAGATCATTTTATAAAGTATCTAAATCATTTGAACATTTGTCCAGGTCGTTTGAACACTTGCTCAACTGAGACTGTAAGATAAAGTGTGTAAACCTTCGAAATAGGGATTAAGTTAATGCAAGAAAATTGGAGGAATTACACATGGAAATTGACAAGAAGGCACTTCAGCAGATGATAATGGCCAATGACATCAAGACGACGGAGGATTTGCAGGCTTTACTGCGAGATCTGACGAAGGAGATGATAGATACGATATACGAAGGGGGGTTGACGGCCCACCTGGGGTATGAACGTCATGCTCAAGGAGGGGAAAAGGGTGGCAATTACCGGAACGGTCATGGGAAGAAGACGGTTAAGAGCCACCTGGGTGAGATTGAGTTATCTCCGCCTCGGGATCGGCTGGGGGCATTTGATCCGGAGATCGTACGGAAGCGCCAGACGGATATATCGGGGTTAGAGATGAAAGTCATCAGTCCGGCAACTGCCGGATAAAGGGATGAGCACCCGCGACATTCGGGTTGACGGTGATGAACGAATTAAAGAACCGCGGAGTTGAGGACATCCTGATCTTTGCGGTAGATAATCTGACGGGCATATCGGACGCTATCGCGACGGCTTTCCCAAAAGCCGAAATCCAGAAATGTATCGTTCACCAGATCCGCAATTCGCTTAAGTTTGTACCCTGTTCCATGGGAACTCCTTCGGAGGAAAGAACGCAAAGCAGTGGCTGCTGATTTGAAGAAAATCTATAGTGCAGTGACCCCTGAACAGGCCGAATCGGAGTTGTCTGCATTCGAGGAGAAATGGGACTCGAAATATCCCCATATTGCCAAATCCTGGCGGAAGAATTGGGCGGAATTATCGACCTTTTACAAATTTCCGCCAGCCATCCGGAAACTGATCTATACGACCAATCCCATGTAGAGTTTTAACCGGGGCATACGTAAAGTGACCAAAACACGCTCAGTCTTTCCAACAGAAGATGCGCTGCTCAAATTGGTTTTTCTGGCGGTGCGGGATATTGAAAAAAAGTGGACGATGGCTTACCCGGATTGGGGAATTATTAATTTGCAACTTTCAATTTATTTTGAAGATATTTTGAAAAATTATGTCTAAATTCAAATGCAGTTTATACACTTTGTCTTACACTACCAAAAAATGACGAGGGTATTATCACCAGAACTATTAACTTCGGCCGAGACATCACCGAGTGCCTGTCTGCCGAACAGGCAGGCAAGCAGAGAGAAGAAGAGCGGGCGTATCAAACACGACTGCACAAATTCCGCAGCGAGATGACATATTCAATCAATCGTCAGCTTTCGCTTAGGGAGATACTTCAGCAGAGCGCTGAGGTCATCATGCGTAACTTTGATATTGCTTTTGTTCAGATTTGGACTATGAATCGTGAAATAAATTCTCTGGAGCTTCAAGCCCATGGAGAACTCAGTACACTCTGCCCAGAATCCGATATATGTATTCATATTGGAAAATTGCTTGCCAGCCGAGTCGTAGCTGAAGGACAGACGATTGCGAGTAATTCGATCCCCGATAGCCCTTTATTGATAGACGCCTCATGGGCACGTCACCATAATATTATTGCCTATGCGGGACTTCCCCTTTTTGTCGAAAACCATTTAGTGGGTGTGTTGACCGTCTTTGCAGGCACGTTGCTTCTTGAAAGGACGTTAAGTCCTTTGGCTGGCTCAGCGGTCACACTCGCACAGGGGATTATGCGCAAGGAGACAGAAGAGGCATTACAGGAAAGTGAGGAACGCTATCGCTCTTTGGTAGAATCCAGCGATGATCCTATTTACATCGTCGGTCGAAACCTCAAATATCTATTCGCTAATGAGAAACTCTTATCAAGGCTTGGAAAATCCCTGGATGAGCTTGTCAGTCAAGATTATTCTCAGTTTCATTCTCCGGAAGGCACACAGGAATTTTCTGCAAAAGTTGAACAGGTCTATAAATCCGGAAAACCGGTCAGTTATGAGCATAAAAGTCATCGGGATGGCCGGGTATTCATAAGTACATTAAGCCCGATTATAAATCCTAAAACCGAAGCAATCATAGCTGTAAACGTAATTTCAAAGGATATCACCGAACATAAACGAATAGAAGAAGCCCTCAGAAATAGTGAGAAAAATTTTCGAAACATATTTCGGTTTGTACCAGAATCATTAATTGTTTTGAGCGATCAAATGAAGGTACTGAACTCTAACAAAGCATTTGAAGAAATTATTCGCAGATATGCTCCTAAAATAAACATTTCTGAAGAAGAACTGAGGGGAAAAATTATATCAGAGCTACGTAGCCATTTTAGGAGAAAAAAGCATGGCTTCATTGAAATTAAGAAAGTCTCTGAAAAGATAAGTGTCGATGATGAAAAAAAGGAATTGATATTAGAATTTGACTTTGCAGGTAAAATTTTTGCAGCAGAAGAAGAAGACATTGTAGTTTCTCTAAAGGATATCACCGAGCGTAAACGAACGGAGGAAGAAATAGCCAGGTTGGCAAAATTTCCTTCTGAGGATCCGGAACCGGTTATGCGTCTGAACCATGATGGCACGGTCTTTTACGCTAACGAAGCCTGTGACTCGTTGCTGGTTGATTGGGGCTGGAACAGAGGTGAGAAGGTACCGGAATATTGGCGGAATATCCTCACCGAAGTGCTTGAAAAGCGGACGACCAGGATTGTCGAAACGCAATCTGGTGGAAATATTTACTCTTTCTTCTACGTACCGGTTGTGGAGGCGAAATATGTTAATCTGTATGGTCGGGATATCACCGAACTTAAGTTATCGGAAAAAGCACTGCTCAATTCAGAACATATGCTTCGAAAGTTACAGAAACGCACGGAAGAGATTGTGGACGAGGAACGTCGCCGGATCTCACAGGTAATTCATGATGACCTGGGACAGCATTTGACGACAATAATACTGGACCTGGAATCCGTCAAGCTGGAAATGTTAAAGCAAGGTAAAAATCCATTGTCTATAGTGATACAGAGATCTATGATGGTGCAGAAAATTGATGATATAAATATGGGTATCCAGGCGCTGGTGAACAGAATTCGTGAAATAGCGACCGAACTCCGGCCGGTCATATTAGATGACCTGGGATTAAGCGCCGCCATTCGCTGGAAAGTCCGCCAATTTAAAGAACATTCGAATATCCATTTTCTGTTTAAATCAGTTCCGGTTGATATTTCTTTAAATCCCGAACAAAATATGGCCTTTTTCGGTATTTTCAACGAGGCTCTGACCAACATTGCCCGGCATGCTGAGGCTAGTAATATTGACATAAAGCTAATCCAGACGCCCCAATCGACAACGCTTCAAATTGATGATGACGGTCAAGGGATGACCATGCAAACTATCGATAGTAATTATTCATTGGGGATTTACGGTATGCGGGAACGCGCCCAATCAGTAGAAGCTAAGTTTGAGATCAACAGTGAACCCGGAAAAGGTACAACTATAACTGTGAAACTTTAATGTAATATTAAGTAAATTTACTGATGAGGTGGCGCTATCGAAAGTATGACGATAGATAAAAATCCCCGGTTTTCCACTGGCTTTTAACTTTAAGGACCATGAGATGATTGATCTTTTTATTGCCGATGACCATCCGATTGTACTGCAGGGAATACGGCAAATGATATCGACCTGTGATGATATTCGGGTGGTGGGAGAAGCCCGCAGTGGCGCAGAATTGTTAGACAAAATTAAAAAATATCATTGCGACGTTTTGCTGATGGATATCAAAATGCCTGATCGCAACGGACTGGACCTGCTTCAGCAGGTGAAACATGATTATCCGGATTTGCGTGTCCTGGTTTTAAGTATGTATCCTGAAGAACAATATGGCCCCCGGTATATTCGGGCCGGCGCCTCCGGCTACCTCAATAAAGAGGTCATGCCCCGGGAATTGATTAAAGCAGTTCGTCGGGTTGCATCATGGGAAAAATATCTTACCCCAAAGTTGATAGATATAATGTTGACGGAATTGGAAGTGGAGCACCCTGATGCACCTCATGAGACACTCTCAGACCGGGAGTTTGACGTCTTTTGTAAAATCATTGCCGGCCGGCAAATTAATGAAATCGCCAAGGAAATGTGTATCGGTGTTACCACCGTTCGTACCTATAAATCCCGCCTCTTACAGAAAATGGGGCTGAAACACATTGCGGAGCTGATCCACTATGCCATCAATCATAAATTAGATGAGTAGCGCTTTTGAATTTGAACAGTTCCACCTAAACCAATCTCCGTAGGGAGTTGTCCCGAAAGCTATATTATATCATCCTGAACGTAGTGAAGGATTCAAATACCTGATCAAGATAATCAGCCGATCCTTCAGTCATTTCATTCCTTCAGGATGACATCTTGAAAATTATGAGTCAGTTCTACTGAAACAAACAATTCATTATCCGTAACTGCTTACCCAAAGGAGCCCCCAGACAGGCTTCTATGACTCCTGTTTTTTGAGGCCGGAATGAAAAGAAGAAAAACACTTACGCACCGGCCAAGCTGGAAAAACAGAAAGATTAACCGAAAAAATCCACATTTAAAACGCAGTGCGGTTTCAGGTTTTATGATCAATCATCCCGATACAAAATTGCTGGATAGCTTCCCATAAACGCCACTGGCTAAAACAAGAAGAACGAGCTCGATAAATATCCCGTAGTTATTTACAAAGGAATCAATAAATAACTACAAAAACAATCAATAATTAACTACAACATTTGTTTTTTATTATTTCTATAATAGAACCGCAAATGGAGAAGTGTAAAGAACTTTAAAAATGCCTATGAAAGGGGGTGATAAAAATGGCAGTCGAGAAAACCAATGCTTCCAGTAGCCTGGTTGAGGTAATCGATCGGATCCTTGACAAGGGTGTCGTGATCGACATCTGGGCCCGCGTATCGCTTGTCGGTATCGAGCTTTTGGCTATTGAAGCGCGCATCGTCATCGCTTCGGTTGAGACGTACCTGAAGTATGCTGAAGCAGTCGGATTAACCGCTAGCGCCGCAGTTCCGGCCTAGTAGTAAAAAGAGGTGAACCTTTTGCCAGGGTATCCTATATAAAAGCGTATCCTGCCAAAATGGTCGCCCTTCCATCTGTTACGGAAAGTCAAACAAAATGCGAAAAATTATTTTAGAAATTATCGAGTCATACGAGAAAAGAATAAATGCGGTAAGTGATATCATTGAAAGCGCACATCTGTTGGTGGAAAGATTCAGAGAAAAACGAATCGTGATGTTAGAAGAACTTCAGCGTAATCTGGCCCATTCTGAATCTCTGAGAAAAACGGACTTCGACCGGATTATGTCTGTAATTCAACTACGGCATAAAGAGAGAGAAACGGAAGTAAAGATGATGCTACAAAATTTTATCGAAGCCCATAAACGAATGGCCGAAGAGCTGCGAACCCAATTTGATCGGGATAACCGAAAGCGACAGAACACGGAAAAAGAACGCCTTGATGAGTTTCATTTAAGATTTGAACAGACTAAAAAAGAACAAGAAAGGAGGGAGATCGAAGTGAAAACTATTCTCGGGAGATTTCAAAATGAGCAAAAATGTTTTACTGAAATGATTGATGATCTTTTAAAAAAAGGACAGACAATCAGTACCCATGAAGTAAAATGCGTTGTACAAAACCTTACTCATATGGATTATAACCAGTATAAACAACCAATTAATATCAATATGTAGGAGAATTATTATGTTAGCAAATGACATGGAAAACATTACAAGAAATATCATGGATTCCTATGAAACCAGGATAAGCTTTGTAAAAGGTCTGGCTAGTGATACTGCAGAAATGCTGAAAAAATTCCACAGCGAGCATTCCGAGAGGTCAGAATCTCTGCATACTTCACTACAAACAAATTTAAAGCACATTAAAACTGATGTTGCGAATTTTATTTCCGGGGCGCGTCAGGAACGGCTCCAGCGTCGGCAGGAGACATTTCAAACGCTTTTAGATTTTCATGAAAAATTCACCAATGATACCAAAAACCTGCTGAATAATTTTACTAAAATGAGATTGGAAAAAAGAGCCGAACAGAAAGAATCCCTGGCGAATTTCACAAATCAATTAGTCCAGCATACGGCGACTATGTTAAAAAATTTCAGGGAGATTCATGCTCGCATGGCATCCGATCTGAATAAAATGCTCTTCTCTGCCACCGAATCCAGAAAAACTGAAATAGCGGCCTTTATGGACGATATGGCCAAGTACCATCAGGCTACGAAAAAAGAGCTTGAAACAATGCGGAAAGAACTTGGGGAATTTTTATCCCAAAGCGAGCATGACCGGCAAATGCAATTCAATAGTATTATGAAAGTAATCCGCGATGATATTAACGATATGCATGCAGCCTGGAAAGAGCTCGGTATAAAAATGCAGGCTTTCCGTTCCATGGGCATACCGAAGGTTAATGAGATGGAGGAAGCCGAACGCAGGAGAATCGAAAAAGAACGCGCGGAAGCCGAAAGAAAGAGACTGGAACAGGAAGAAGCGGAACGCAGAAGAATCGAAAAAGAACGCGCGGAAGCCGAAAGAAAGAGACTGGAACAGGAAGAAGCGGAAAAGAAGCAGCGCGAATTGGAAGAAACCAAAGCAATGATTTTAAACGCCGTCAAAAAGAATGCTTTAAAACTTCCCGAAATTGGAAATGTGGTTGGCAAAGCTTGGCAGGCGCTTATTCCCATCATGACCGAGCTAATTAACGATGGAAAGCTAAGCAAAGATAAAGATGGAATTTATCACATAGTATAAAATTTCATCTGTAAATAAGGTAAAAATTATGGGTATTGAGTCTATTATTAAAGCGGCGGAATCATTTGCAACGAAGACCTTTGCCAAACCGTCTCGGTTAATAAGTGTAAAAAAAGAAGGTGAAGAGTGGCTTGTGCTTGTGGAAACGGTGGTTGAAGATGAAGAAATGCGCAAATACGCCCGAATGGCAATTATAGGCCTATGGGAAATCCACCTGGATAGTGAGTCTAATGTGACTTTCTTTGAGCGCAAAGGATTAAAGAATGCAACTGCCCTGCATTATGATTTTGAAGATAAGAGTAAGGTTGGAGCGAAAAACACAACAAACCTGCGGCTTTTGCAGGAGAAAAGGCAAAGATCCTTTCGATCTTCTCTCGGCACTATCCACCTGCCAGGTGTGCACCGGTATTGGTACCGTCGAGGTCAAGAAACCTTTCAGAAAATGTGTATTTTGCGGGGGGACCGGAGTGTATCCGAATACCCGCTTGACCTGTACCGTCTGCGGGGGCAAAGGGGCTGTCACTATTCCGGAAGAATATATCCATTTGTCCGCAGTGCCGCGGAACCGGGACTGAGTTTGAAAGCAAGCTGCCTTGCATAAGGTGTCGCGGTTTGGGCGTCATATCGTTTAAACCAGTCTGCACCCGATGAGTCGTGACCAGCATATCACGCAGAAAGGCAACCCGCTAAGAAGTTAAATCGAAATCAGACACTGAAGTAAATTCAGTTAATGCAGGAAATTTTTAAACAGGAGTTCTAACATGGACGAGATCACAACAACGGTCATAGCGCCTTCCCCTAAAGCGGGATTTGTGGAAACCTGGTTTATACAGGACATTTCAGAAAGAGCATTAAAATACATTGAATCGGGATTTCCCGTGCATTTCAGAGGAAGAGCGGGGACCGGAAAAACCACTTTAGCAATGCATCTGGCGAATAAGATCGGTCGTCCGGTAGTGCTGATTCACGGTGATGAGGAATTTACCACCGCTAATCTGATTGGTGGTGAATATGGCTATCGGATGCGTAAAATTGTCGATAATTTTATCCACTCTGTGCTTAAAACTGAAGAGGATATGACAAAACGCTGGGTGGACAATCGGTTGACGGTTGCAGCCAAAAACGGATTTACCCTTATTTATGATGAATTTACCCGATCACGACCTGAAGCCAATAATATCCTTCTGTCAATATTGGAGGAAAGGATATTGGAGCTTCCGGCGGCACGCGGTGGCAATCCTTATCTGAAAGTTCATCCAAATTTCAGAGCCATCTTCACCAGTAATCCGGAAGAGTATGCCGGCACCCATGAAACTCAGGATGCCCTGAGAGACCGCATGATTACGATTGATCTCGAAGACTTTGATGAGGAAACCGAAATTTGCATAACAGCCTCAGCCTCCGGTCTTTCTAAAAAAGATGCTAAAAAAATTGTTTCAATTTCCAGATCGCTGCGTAACAGTGATATATGTGAGTTCGCTCCCACCGTCAGGACAAGTATTATGATCGCTAAAACAACCGGTTTCCAGAAAATCAATCCGGATGCATCCAATCCTTTATTTCACCAGATTTGTATGGATATTTTAACTTCGCAAACGATGCGCTATGGGCCTAAAAGAGGGGACAACCGGATCAGGAATTTGGTGGAAGGATTGATCGATAAGTATTGTTCTCAAACGAAACCTTCCCAAACTGAAAAAATGACGATCGACAAGGAGGTAAAAAATGCCTGAAAGACGTGAAGTCAAATCAGCCAAAACGAGCAATGCTAATTTAAATTCGCTTCCTAAGACTCATCGATCAAAGTATCTTGATTTATTCAAACTTGCGAGGCAAAAGGAAATACTGATTGCGGTGAACGAAATACTCAGAGGCAAACTTGAAAAAAACCAAACCCGGCTTGATGTAATCGAAAGGCAAATTGAGGAACTGGAAAATCCACCACAAGCATCGAACCGGAAAGTGACTGCCGTTGAGGACATTTCTGACGACCATTTGGGAGAAAGCCACAATTTGAAAACAATGAAACTGGGATATTGAAAATGTGTATGGATGGGGCGGTTACAAATTTTTCGTTGGGTATTCTGTTTGTATTCTGCGTCCTTTTACCTATTATTATATCCCCAAAAAACAGGCGATCAACAGAGCGTTATCACATCTTTTCAAAGTCTTTCGGTACGGAACTGCCTTTAACAGAACTGCTGGCAGAAGATAAAATGAGGTGAAATTTTGGCCACGAGCACCGGTTATTATCTCTATGGATTTATAGATTGTAATCAAGCGCTTGAAATAACAACCAAAGCCGTCGGAGGGAATGATTCAGTTCATAACCTTCCTTATCACGGGATAGGTGTGCTTTATAGCGCGGTTAATGGGAAAACCGTCCAACCCACGCGGGATAATCTGATGGCCCATCAAAAGCTTTTAGAATCTTTAATGGAACAATATACCGTCCTACCAATGCGATTCGGAATTGTGGCTCCAACTAAGGGCGTTTTATATGATGGTCTGAATAAAAGTTCGTCAATAATTCGATCAAAGCTGCTATATTTCCAGGGAAAACGGGAACTAAACATAAAGGCTTTCTGGGTGAAAGAGTATATCTATGGGTATATCATTAACAGCTATCCGAATATTCGATCTTTCAGAGACTCCATCCAAAAATTAAAAGGACAGACCGGACATTATAAAAGCATCGAACTTGGCCAGATGGTTGAACGCGCGCTTATCGCCGAAAGTGAAAAAGAGGCGGACGCCATCGTTTCTGAAATATCCTCTATCGCGTCACAGACGAATAAGTCAAAAATCTTTGGCGAGTTGATGTTTTTAAATTTAGCCGTGCTGGTGAAGGACCAGATGGAATCCCAACTAGACCAGCTGGTAAATGAAGCCGCCGAGAAACGGATAGGGAAAGTTCAATTTAAATATACCGGCCCAACTCCACCGGCGAGTTTCGTAGATATTCATTTGAAAGTTTAAAGAGGGAGCCGCATTACTGTGTTAAGGTTTTTAGTTTGGGTTGCCCGGAAGGTCAGCGAAGCCGTCGACCAGGAATACTATAGTCCCGATGCAATCAAACGGGAGCTGCTGGATATTTCCATGAAGGTCGAATCGGGGGAAATATCTGAATTAGAAGCAAAAATTGTTGAATAAAATAAGGAATCTTTGCAAAACATACAGATGAAATTGTTTCCTAAAAGGATTGATTTAGCTATATTGTCGTCAAGAAAAGCAGGGAGCACTAGATGAAAAGAGGGCGGCAAATAAGTATCGGGGATTATCAGGTTCATCAAAACCGTAAAGCGACACGAGCGGAGAAGAAATTATCGGAAATTGAGGGATTTGTGAATTGGGATCACATTGTCAACCTGGTAACGGTTATTGATAAGACTGATAAAAGTACCGGGGGCCGTCCACGCAAAGAGATCCTGATGATGTGCAAGATTTTATTCATCCAGTATCTGTATAACCTGTCAGACCCGGAGTTGGAGGATCAACTTAACGACCGTCTTTCCTTCCAACGCTTTGCGGGTATCGGTTTGGACATAAAGGTACCGGATCATAGTACTATTTGGCGTTTCAAAGAATCTCTGATCAAGGTTGGCCTGACGGACCAACTGTTTGAGATGATCACGTCTGATTTGGAATCCAAAGGTCTGTTTGTCAAGAAAGGTACAATTGTCGACGCCACGATCATCAGATCGGTCAACCGTCCTCTGAGCCGTCAGCGTCGTCAGCAATTATCCGAAAATCCTTCTTCCCAGGTGGATACGGATGCCCAATCGACGAAGAAAAACGGTAAATGTTATTATGGCTATAAAGGGCATATCGGGACAGATGTTGGCAGCATACTCATCCGGTCTAGGAGTTACACGTCGGCGAATGTTCACGACAGTACAGAGGCCGATAAATTGATCATTGGCGATGAGCGGTCCATGTTGGGCGATAAGGCCTATGCCAAAGACGAGGTTAAACGGCGTTGTCGTGAAGCCGGAATCTATTATGGAATTCTTGACAAGGGTCGGCGAGGGCGGAAATTATCGAACAAACAAAAACGTCGGAACCGACGTTTGTCGTCGATTCGTTCTCAAGTAGAACATCCCTTTGCCTATATAAAACGGATATTGAATCTTGATCTTGCCATGGCGAGGACTCTGCCCCGCAACGAACTTCGTTTTACGATGAATTGTATCATTTACAATATCATGAGGGCTGGCCAGTTGGCAAAATGTTCGATATAGTGGGCTAACTACGCCCGAACGGGAGAAAACAGGCACAAGTGCTTAATAGAATGGAAAATATTGGTTACATTTGGAGAAACGACCTGAGTGAAAATATCATTTGGATGGTAAACTAAGTGAATATGACTCTTGAAAATCATGTAAGTCGGCCGCCCAAAGGTTATTCAAAGGTTCCAATAAATAAAAGCGGTAAAATAGAAAAGGAGATATTTTTATGACTACAAAAAAAGACAAAGATGAAATCAAGATCAATCTAGGGTTCGGCAACTTATTCAAGGGCATCGGGAATTTCATTGATCTCGTCGGGCAAATGACCGAAAAAGGCGAGGAATTTGTAGAAAAAACAAAAGAATTCCGGGGAGAAGGAGCCCTAAAAGACCTAAAGGGAGTCTATGGATTCTCGGTAAAAATGGGACTGGGCGGCAAACCTGCGGTTGAACCTTTTGGAAACGTCAAAGCTACTCCGAAAGGTCCGGTAGTAGAGGAGGCTCGTGAACCTATTGTAGATGTTTTTGAAGAAGAAAATGAAATCCAGATTTTAGCAGAGATGCCCGGTGTTGAAGAGCAGGATGTGGAGCTGGAAATAAAAGGTGATATTCTCATCCTGTCTGCTATGGGCTCTGATAGAAAATACTATAAAGAGCTTTTACTCCCTTCACAGGTAGAGCCTGAAGCCCTGTCACGTTCTCATAAAAACGGCATCTTCGAGGCTCGCTTTAAGAAGAAATAAAGTAATGAGTGAGCGAAAACCGACCTACGAAGAACTTGAGGTTCAGTTATCCAGGGCAAAGGAGGCGCTAAGTCTTCAAAGTGCAATCACAACGAATATGGCTGAGGGTGTCTGTCTTATTCGAGCGCACGATGGTACAATTGTCTATGCTAATCCCACATTTGAGAAGATGTTTGGGTACGCTCCCGGGGAAATTATCGGGAAGCATGTCTCTGTAATAAATGCCCCCACTGAGAAAAGTCCTGAAGAAAAGGTTAAGGAAATTGATAAAATCGATGTATGGCGTGGGGAAGTTTATAACGTCAATAAAGAAGGTACGCCCTTTTGGTGTTACGCCAGTATTTCGATGTTTGAACATCCTGTATATGGGAAAGTTCAGGTCGCAGTCCATATTGATATCACCGAGCGCAAACGG